>PJET01000026.1 GCA_002825515.1 Candidatus Thorarchaeota archaeon MP11T_1
ATTGAAAGTGAGCAGAGCTATACCACTAGCTTTTGATCCCTGTTTACGTGCTGCTCCATAGTTAGATGCAATTGCGTCTAACTCGGACCCCAGCGATAAAAACAAAGACTGGGCATCCTGAATACGCAAAAGTTCTTGGTAAACACTAGCCAATTGAACGGCTTGACCATCTACCAAGAGATCACGAGCGACCTGCCCAGGCTTCAAATCAAGTTCAGGAATCGCAGTTCTATAGAAATCTATTATACTGAGAACTAAGTCATTGGTGGTCCGAATCCGTACCATGTTACCTCAAGAAGCCTACAAAAGAGCATATATCCAGCCGCTCCCCAAATGCAGGAAAATGCGTGGGTTACGCGGCTACAACGGCAAATGAAACCGGGACTCTCTGAAAAGCTTTCGAGATAACGGTCAGGTTTACAACGTAATATCTAGGGTCATTTCTGGCCTGACTTACCCTCACATCTTCAATAGCGGCAATTTGCTCTTCCGGTGTCACAATTTGATTTTGTCGAATTTGATCACGCTGAAGTTCCTGGAGGCGTTCCAAACTAGCCTTGAGCTGCTGGGTGGCAATATCCTCCGCAAATTCTACTTCAAATACAGCGCCGACCATTGCTTGGCCAAGAGGAGATCCATAGGCTGGGAAAAATGGGTTGGATCCAAGCTGCGTACTAACAAGTTTCAGTACATCTTGAACGAGTTTATCAGTGTCTTCGACTGTTTCGAAGTCGCCATTCTTGATTACTAAATCACCACTTAAAAGCTTCAAGTCAAATGACATAATCCTCCTTAAGACGGAGTATCACGAACAATATCACCACCTTCCTCTTCAACTGGCGAACCTAGTTCACGTTGATAAAGCCTATCCCCATACGAAAGTATTGTATGAATCCTCTCTGCCAATTTCTCGTAAGCCTCCTTGGCATTTCCCTGCCTGTTTGCACGCGACCTTGTACCAGCAGTGCGCAACTCAGTAATTTGGTTCAGTCGTTCTGCCGCCCCGTCATCAATAAGATCTAAAAGAACGCTAACATCAAGAGACCATAAAGCCATATAAATTGCCATAATATCAACCAAACCCAGCCCACTAACTTCACCAGAGATGAACTCGATTGCCCGCAACGCATTACTCGCATCCGCTTCTAATCTATCACGCTCATTTTTAGTTTCTTGTAGCTGGGATTCGAAAACCTTAGAAAGATTCTGAAACTCTGAAATAGTAAAGTCACTATAAGCCAGCGGAGTTTCGTCAGCAGTTTCCCCTATTTCAAATTGCATCTTAGCTATAGTAGATTTCGCTGACAGTTGCGAGATTCTTTGTTCCAATTCCCAACTGTTCAAACGTCGTTTTGGAATAACAAACCAAGTAGAAACCTCTGTTCCCTGCTCAGGACCACCCTCGTTTGATAATGGAACCCAAATAATCTGAGGATAAATACGCTCTAGATTTTCTATATTTTTAACATACAAATGAATCAATCCTTTATACGTCTTTACCAAGTCATTCAGGGTGTATAACTCTACCCTACCAGATCCTTCCAGAACTTGCTTTACATCAACATTAGCCACGCCAGAATCAGATAGGGCAGCTGCAATATCTCTCTGACGATCTACGGAAATATCTCCCTCTAAAGTGGTCAAATCGACATTATCAATCGCTACGCCCGTCTGTTCAGCAATGTTTTGCTGACGTAAACGAAGGCGAAGAATGAATTCTAAACCAGGACGCTTGGCATACCGATTCCTTTCGAATTCCAAGTCTTCCTTCTCTAAGAATGGAGCACCAATTAATCTACTTTGATCTCCTGATTTAGGATCAACATTAGCAGCTATGACAGGATCTGTCATGAATGGAGCTAATGGATGAAAAACAGTATCATTAAAATAACCCGTGATATCAGAACCATCTTTCTTTTTATAACGCTCTTGAATAAGCGATTTGCGAAGGGGGATTGGAAATGATTGCGGATCTGGTTGTGTCAGCGACTTGAATGACTCCACTCCTAGAGCAATAGCAAAAGGCTTCTGTGCCTTGGGAAAACTCATGGATATGGTAAAAATACTACTTTCCATATTAGCTCTAGAAAACAAAGCGTATTTTCGCCTGGATTCATTCTCCCTATGTTGCACAAAGGTTTTGATAGCGGTTGGAATTGCAGCTGCAATGTCAGCCCGCCTAGTTTTCTCATCACCATCAAGTAAAGGGTTGAAACCAGGGTTGAAGAACTTTCCCGTAGGTTCTATTGCTGGAAGACCAAGCATCCTATAAAATGCATGAGCCCTACTTTCCTGCAATTTGTTACTCGTAGACAATCCTGGCTGATCAAGCAGACCAGCTATAATAGGAGCATTGTAGCTTCTGTACCTATCAATTGGGCGGACAAACTTCTGGATTAAGGAATTGATATCCAAATCCATGCTTTGGTAATCGTCAAGAGGACTTTCAGCTTCTTGCTCGCCTATGCTCTGCGGCTCGTCAACCATTATTCACCATCCTCAGCTACGTCTGGAGGTCCAAAACGAGTCCGAGCATCATCGCTCAGCTCGCCACGGTATACAATCGTCTTATCAATGAACTCGTACGGTAATACGCGAGTCACAATTTCTGAGTTTACATCATCATTGTCACGGTTGATCACGTCAGCAACTGGTTCTTGACGAACAAAAACTGTCAATTCGCCAGTGCCAGCTGTATCGCTACTGATTGTTGCCACGAAATCGCCATAACCGTCGTACTCGAATGTGGATAGTTCACCGAATGTGGCCTCTCCCGTGACGAGATCAGCTAAACAAGCACCCAAATTCGCGTCAACTCCAACACCCAACTGGGTTCCGGTCTTGTCACGGAGCTGTACAGTAACATCAATATCGTGCTCAATGAACTGAATGTCAGGATCAAGCTCAATAGTAGTCTGGAATCTGTCAACAGTTTCAGCTACACCGCGGCAATAGAAATCCTCCGCCTCTGCTAAGAGGTCGTTCAAACAGGCAGTAGACTCGGATTCAAAAACTGCCGCAGATTCTGCATTAATATTTTTCCTGAACTTTGTTAAAGAACGCGCAAGACAGCCTAAAGCACCTGTTCCATCAGTCCGATCAGGGGTCAACGTACCGATATCCGGCAATTCACCAAGTTTCTCGAATGCACTGCGAGTGTCAGAGAATTCAGCGTTCACCACTGCTGATTCAAGTGCCAAATCAGGCTGACACATCATAGTGATGATCTTCTTATCGACTAGTACCTCGTAGTTGTACCTGAACGTGTACTCAACATCCAGGAAATAATACCCGTCATCAATCGTTGGAAGTGTATTCCTATATAAAGTGTCCCGGGAAATGAACGTTTCTAGTGTGGCCTGATCGCTACCGATGTAATACGGGGTGTAACCATCATTCTCATCGGATTCGAAAACCTTTCCGCCGACCAAAATCAGAGAACCTGTAGTAATACCAGTATCAGTGCTATTATTCCAAGTACTAGGACTAGTGGTAGGTTTTTGCCGAACGATAATATTTTGAATACTGAATTTTCGATAACCTTCAGTATCGCTCGGATTGCCAAATTCAGCTGGATCTACCATGATGTTCATATCGAGAAGATATGGTACATTTACTACGTTTGCGTTACTTTCATAGGTATCGCCCTCTGGCCAGTAAATAAAACCATACTCGGGCGATGGGGTGATAATTTCTACGAACTCAAAATCAACAGGATCATCATCGATGAACTGCCATTTTTCATCTCGGAGAGCTGGTAGCGATACATTACCTAAGAATTCAAATATAGGATCGTCCGGTAGAACTGGCTCAACACGATTAAAATAGATGAGCTGTCCAGTAGCTGATTTATTTCCCTCAAGTCCACCAGTAGCAATGAATGACGGACAAAAATCATCAGTACAGCAATCGTCTCTTCCCCTTGCGCAGACGCTACGACCTAAAATATCCATTAAAGGACGGATAATTGCAAACAAAGCCGCAATAGCTAGTAGAATTGCAAAGAGCTGCTCAATCAAACAGAGTAGATAGGCCAGCTTGTTGACAGCGGCAAGAATAGCTTCTTCATCCGCAACGGTAAGTGCACGAGCAAGAATCTCCAAGTTCCTTAGAATCTGTCTAATATAAGCGAGAATGACCTCGATGATGTACTTTATCAAAGCAATTAATAACAGAATCAAGGCTAGAATCATAATGAGTAAAGCCAGCCAAGGGAACAACGATAAGAAATCTGGAAGACATCTAGAGAACAAACGCCGAACAGCTCTCATCGTAGCCCACGGGTTCAACAAAGCACACAAAACATCAATAATACACAGAATGATATTTAGCAGAGCTTGAATGAATTTGTAGAACGCTAGGAACGGAGCAAGCTGGTTAAACAAGCTTGCTAAAACATCCCAAATGCCTTTGGTAAGGGCATCTGCGTTCGGGATGAACTTAATGCCTTGTGGAAATAAAGCGAAAATTCGCTCAATCAAATCCAAAATGTCTTCTGGTATACCCTCGGGAAGAGCTACGTCCGGGAATGGTACTTTAGGTATAGAAAAAGGCAATCCTAATCCTGGCAGGGACGTTCCTGGTCCTGGGAAGATATTGATGTTATTTGCAGATGGATCGCAAATCATGAATCACCTTAAACAGTTCGACCTGTAGCTCCCTCTGTGGTCCTCTCTACCCACCTGGCATTAGCGCCATCATTGGAATAGAAGAAAATACCCTCAGCATCAAAATACATATTGGAATTCACAGACTTAAATCTAATATCACCTTCGCTTACTATATCGATTCTTTGCGGAGTGTGGATTTTGATACCCTGATTGTCAATTCTAATAGTATGGAAACTACCAGAGTTCCAAACCCGAATATCGATTATTCCGTCACGAACGCTATTATTGTATTCAGAGGAAGTAAATCTTGAATCGTCAGTAATTGCTGCTCCGCCAACTTGTAGAAAGATATCTCCATCAAGCGTAGCGGCCAAAGAACGTTGAAATCGATCGCGTCCGATTGCGCCTACAATACCGCCAGCACAATCCAACCACAAACTTTGCCTATCCACAGTATTCGCTCCGATACTGAGTGAAAGCATTCCGTCCAACGAAATTGTGCCAGAGCGCCCACCAGCATTAGCATCCTCACCAGCCACGATAACCTCAGGAGAAACTACATCTTCTATTGGGTCTACAAAATTCAATAGGCTATCCGGATATCCACTATTACCCTCCTCAGAGGAATATGGTTGATCGAACTTGTGCAACATGAGCACTTCTGATATCTCGTGGTAAGCCGTTCCCAGCTTGATACGTTCTCCATCAAAACGATTGATTGGAGCTACGAAACTCTTGAGTGTTTCCTCATTGCTTTTTAACTCAACTACACCCTTCCCATAAGGTTCAAGATGTATATCAGTATTGTTGGTTTTATTACGCAGAAATTGACCACGATCTACATCCTCTTTAGCTCCTTTTAGATTTGAGAAGTTTTCGTGCCGAACTAGCAATGAAACGTTTCCAACTTCACTTGAAGCCGGTACATTCATTTTGAATTGCCCTTCTTTGTCAATATCAAAGAAGAAACGACTACGACCACGAGCATAATCAGAAACGTCAGTATAATCTGGAGTGAAAATGCCAGGAAAGTCACGGCCAGAATTGGTGGATTCGTCTACATTCTCTTTTCGAGCATTCAGTTCGAAGTGATATGCGATACTCTTGCGTAATTGCTCTCGTAGCTTTCTGAAAACTATTCCCTGATCCTCTTCGGATTTTCTGAATGACAATGAATCAATTAGGCCACTAGGTAGGACGCTACGGTTGATGTCCAGAATATTGCCGAAAATGTCAACTACTGTACCGATGATGATCTCAGCTAAGAAATTAGGATGGTCCAGGCTAAGACTCATCGTGTCGGTTCGACTATTTTTCCTTTGGTAAGGTTTAGTTTCTGGGAGATCCTCTCCCTCATAAAGCCGCTCCTCAAACTCGTCATTTGTATACCCAAAAGAACTAGCAAATTCGTAGAACATTACCCGATTTTCGGCTAGTGTTGGGTTACGATTAGAGGCGGTCGAGACCGAAGTAGCTGTCCGAGGATCAAGACCAATCTCTTTGAGGGTGGTATGGTACGCATGACCAGAGAGAGAAGAACCTGCTGCGCCACGGGAATTATTAGATTCCAAATCACGTCGAATTGGTCCAATTACTTCTCGGTGAGCATCCGTGAAGTGCATTTCGTTGTAGAAACGTGAACTCCAAATTCCCCTTATAGGATCTGCCTGGGTAAACTGAACAGAATCTCCTTGTGATACACCGTCATGCGGATCAACCAGGAGATTAACATCGTTCTCTACTAGTGTGAGCCAACGTCCACGACGGAATTTTCTGGTTGGTGCCACTCGCCGAGTACCATCTCCATCGTATCCGGTTTGAGAATCGGGCTGGTCATAGCCGGTGAACATATATTCACCACCCTGACCCTCTATCACGAAAACTGGTGTGCCTCTTTCTGGATATCCACCAGAAATTTGTCCTTTACTTCCAATCCAACCAGCAGGGATTTTGAGTGGAACTTGCCGCCCAGATTGCAATGCTATAGTGGCCACGCCAGAACCTGGCTGGAAACTGATAATGGTAGCTCTAATTGGAAGACCGGGCACCGATCCTACATCATAATTTCCCATTAAGATCCTCTACCGCTACGAGCGGCATCAATAACAGCATTCGCTGCTTGGCCAGCTTCGTTCAAACCATCAGTTGCGCTAACAGGGGGTTTCTTGACCAGCTCATAATCAACAAATATATCCAATACAGAATTAGCTAAAAGGAGCCTGAATTGAGATGGTGTCGAATCAGAAGTATCTAAAGCCCGGGTTACCTGAATTGCAGCGCTAGAAGGCCCTTGTGTATTTTTGCTCGGCTCGGTAGCCTCCGATTCTGGTGTTACAATCCTCCTTGTTTGAGCATTATAGTCAGTCATATCGACTTCTTCTATAATGACATCATCTTCATTAAGACCAAATGTTTTCTGTTTATTTCCACTGATATCTAGTGTGATTGGAACCAAACTTTGTGATGATCCATCTACGTCCTCAGGATAGATTAACCAATCTCTGACACTTTCTGCCAACGTGGACATCTCAATATCATCAGAACCGCCAGTTACATAGTACACAATCTTAATCCGGGCTTTCTGTCTTCTAACAGAAACCTGATTCAAACTACCACTGACCGCATACAGAGTATTGGTAAGAATGTCCTTGTTACGTTCTCCCCAACGTCCACGCAATAATAACTCCAACGGTTCGGTATTTTCCGTAAGACGAGAAAGTACTCCCAAATCATCCGATGTGTAGTATCCAACGACTGCTAAAGCACCAAGTGATCTTGCAGATCCTAGCGTTTGTTGACGTTCGGTCCTGAACTGGCCAGTAAATCCTTGTGCGTTGTACAAAATCTTTCCAGCGATATCTAACATGGTTGGGATATATTCACCAGGATTATGGCCATAAGTAAGTTCCAGAGTAGTATCAAGCTTACCATAGCTAAATGCTTGACCTACAGACTTCACATAGAACAACAAGTTACGATCTAAGATGTATACCACGTCTCCGGGTTGATAATATTCGTTGTATCCAGCAACCTGGACTGATCCTTGCAGAATGTTTTCACGTGCAGCTAACAATGTGGCTATAGCATATGGAGCACATTGGCTATCTGGATCACTCAAAAATGGAGCTTCGATAGCTTTGGATACACGAAGACCATACTGATACCACATATCATAGTCAACAGCATAGGCAGATGTAATGGCATTTCCATCGCCGGAAGTTTGGAGATTTGATAGTTGATTTCTGGGAACAAAACCCTCCCCAAACAGCCCATTGACTGTAATCATTGTGAATGGTGGTGGGTTTTCGGAGATAGTGAGGCTAACTATACGGTCAGGTGTAAGCACAAATCTACGACCAGAGCGCGGACCAATATCATCTTCATCTTCGTACTCTATCATATGCTCCAAAAATTGAGGTATTTCAGTCCTGCGATAAAGAGATGGGGTTGTTAGCGCTTTTGCTGTTTTATTGCTATTACTAGGTTCAAAGAGATTTTTGAACCCACCCGAGAAAACGTCCTCGTTTTGCACATCAGGCGCGTTAATACTAACACCTTCCTTGAGATTACGAATAGCATTACTGACGGACCTAAGAAGTGTTTGGCGCTCCGCTAGGAAATTGGCAATCTGATTGATGATATTGATACGATCTAGACGGCTAACAGTAGTTCCCTCAGCCAAACGTCTGAATCTAGGATTACCAAAGAGTTCATTTACTTTCTTTGGTTCGCGTCCTGTCTTGATACGCAGGCGCTGGCGAATGGGCTCAGCAATATCCGTTTGACGATTTGGCTGAGTATTGGGGTTGAAGTTAGCAATCGCGTTCGCCTGTACATTCGGCGGAAAGAGTTTGGATACTTTGGTTAAAGTGGATATCTGTTCGCTAATTTGATCCAGTTCCTTTAGTGCTGTGTTGTCCCAACTTTCGATCAAATCAGGACTGGTTTGTGTCAGTACGTTCCAGAGGGATCTAGTTCCAATCCTACCATCACCATTAAAATCTGTGAGGAACCAAAAGAGGAACCTCCCATGGTACCACTTGTGATCAAAGTAATGATTTCATTATCGTTTCTAGCTCCTAGTGAGATGGCACGAAGACGAATTTCATCCTCTATAATTTCAATTTGATTGAAAATAGCCCGAATCTGGTTGAAATATAGATTCTCTAGGAAATCTGGAAAAACTTTGACGCCAGTTTCCTCACGATCCTGGAACATCTTATAGAACACCGAACTTGGGATTCGATTATACAATGGTGGTCGAACCTCAATATGACCTTGTGTATTTGCAAAACACTCTAATCCCAATAGATTCTTTACACCAGTAATCTTATCGCCAATGGTATTGTATTCACTATTGAAAACCTCAATCTTATTTCCGATCTTCCTTTCGAAAGCTTGGATATCGAAATTCTTGTCGT
>PJET01000178.1 GCA_002825515.1 Candidatus Thorarchaeota archaeon MP11T_1
CTGCATTCTTCTTGAGATAATCACCGTCTTCCATATGCTTCAAAATCCACAGAGAGAGCAGTGACATCTTCGGTTCTGCTGAGAATGTTTCTGAATGTCGTGAACTTCCAGTGAACATTGGTGAGGGACCAATTGATGCGCCCATAGGATAACCTCCTCCGAGGGCCTTACCTTTTGAGATGTAATCAGGAACGACACCATGGTTTTCAACAGCGCACCATTTGCCAGTTCGCCCCATACCTGCTTGAACCTCATCAGACATGAAGTAAGCACCGTATTCTTTGGTCAATTCATAAAATCCTTTTACAGCCTTTGCAGGTGGAACAAGAAGACCACCTTCTCCGCAAATCGGTTCCATCACAGTTGCGGCTATATCATCACCTTCAACTTGTAGAGCATATCGCAGTGCCTCAACACAGTCCAAACTGCAGTCATCTACATTCACATTGTATGGACAGCGATAGCAATAGGGATAGAACACACGAATCACATCCACACCCTGTGGAAAACCAGATTTGTGCTTTGAATTTGATGAAGTCATAGCAAGAGAATAACCAGTACGTCCATGAAAAGCGGGTCTAAAAGCTACAAATCTACGTTTTCCGGAAAGGTCCATTGCAGATTTCATACAACCTTCTACCGCTCTACTACCAGATGTTGTAAAGACAACCCGTTTCTTATGATTTCCAGGAGTGATTCCTGCCACACGTTCAGCGAGCAAAGTCTGAGGAATAGCGTCAAAGTCCATACCAGGTAGCTCTTTGACAACATCCAGGATGCTCTCTTCGAACTCAATATATGGTTTGTATCTAAGCCCAAATGCTCTAACAGCAACTCCACCGGTGACATCAATATACTCTGTGCCTTCTATATCGAAGATTTTTACTCCTTCACCAACCGTGTGGTCAAGGCAGCCATAGACATCACGATCTTGAGTTGTTATTGCAAGTGCTTCTGCACCTCTTCTCTTCCAATAGTCATTGGTCATGTTTTTTTTATCAAGATCAAAACCCAGCTCTTTGAGGATTTGGATGTGTTTGTCGTCCATCTCGTCAACCGTCCATTGATTGAACGGTCGTTTTGGGAAATTGACCTCAATATCTAATTTGTGATGTCGGTGAATCTTACTTGTTCTGTCTACTTTCTGAATAGGAGAAGTAAACCGCCTAATAGAATCATCAGACCAGCAAGAGTGTCCAAACTCATCATCCATGCGATTGGATCAAGAGTGATACCGGGATAGGATACGATGACAATTGCGATAAATCCAAACACTGACAAGAGTAATCCAGATTTCGCAACTTTCCAAGAGATGAAGCCACATGCATCAAACGCAAGTGCAACTATAACAATGAGTACGATGCCCAAGAAAATCTCAATCAATCCGTCAATAGTACCAGGACCAGGACTGTTCATAGCGGCATAAATTCGGAAAATTGCATATATTAAAAGAACAAGACCACCCAATACAGTGTAACCCTGTGCAGCACCTTCAGCCTTACAACCCATTCTTAATTGTCCTCCTTAAGAAATTCTACGTTTTGCTGTAAGATGCCTTCTATATAACTATCCCGCGTCAGACCTAGGTAATACATACACCTGTATTGCTCAGGGGGCATGGACGTATGATGGTTAGACCATAGTCTGTGAGGTGGCAGAAACGAGATATTCAACCTATGATGGAAACAAGAGCACTGAAAGGCCAGTACGTCTTGACAAGACCGAGGGACACATCATCATCGAGGGGAGGGCATATCCAGCCAAAGAAATAGTGGAAGCACTTGCCCAAAGTGGGTATACTGAACTTAGGGCTGAAGGTGATTCGATAGTCCTTGGAAATCGACGCATAAGTCCGATATTCAAATCACGTCAAGATCGAGCAATGGCATCTCTCTGTCATGGTAGTCTCTCGTATTGCTGTCCGCTATCAAAGAGATGTGCTGAAAGAGACCGAGCTCTTGAGATTCTTGGATTGACATTAGACGAGTATGAACGTTTGAAGAGCGATGCCCACATTAGATTCGTTGAAACATCACGAGGCTTATCCAATCTTGATTCAACTTGGTCACAACAAGCTTCCGAAGAAAGACTAGCAAATCGTCCAGCTCGTGATCCAGGTTATGGTAGCGATGACTATCGTAAGGACTTTGAAGCCCTTGACAGAACTATGCAATCGTTGAGTCAGCAATATGGAGACCCATGGCGTGACACCAATGATGATTCAAGATTGTCTTCAGAAACCTATCATTACCAAACTAGAGACAATCGGATTTTTGGAGAAGATGAGAGTCGTAAAGTTTGTAACAGTAAACTCGACGAATCAATAGAGGGAATTGGATCCTTATTTGCTCAGGGGGAGCTTAGTCCATTCACTGATGATGCTCGAGATGAGAATGAGGGCTATAGTTTCTGCTTCTCGTGCGGAAGAAGTATCAAAGCAAACAATAGGGTTTGCCCATACTGTAGCGCTAGGCAATAAACCGTCAGTAACTACCAATTGCACTCTCTCGTCGGAGAGAATAGTCTGAAGGATAGTGAAATGTTGACACAATTCTGTCAATGCCCACATCCTTGCCAAGTGCTTTTAGCTCTTGTAGCTGTTCAGTGGTTGTTACTCCCCAGCGAAATAGAGAAGCTCTTCCACCTCGCCGAGTGAATTCGTTGACGAAATAGAGTGATTCTACTAGTTCACTATACTCTGAACTACCCTTAGTTGGGAGGATTGGTGACCATGGAAACAGATTGATCAGGACATTCTTTGTGATTTCACCAATACGGGCATAATCATATCCGTATTCGTTTCTTGCACCCTCGGAGAGACCAGTTTCAGGATCAAGGAGAACTTCCACCGATATTCTTAGGGGTTGCTCTCGTCCTGTGGCCTCATCTGATTCTGTGGCTGCATCCTGTAGATATTGAAGACCTTGGTGGACTTTATCACTACGGAATTGATGCCACTTTTCATGATGTTCTGGATTTTCAGAAATGTAAACGTAGCTTAGTCGATCAGGTTCTTGGTCGACCATAGGAGCGAATTCTTTCCTACAGCGTTCGCAGAAGCAGAAATGATCACGGATGAATCCAGTACCAAAAAGAAGAATCTCATTGATAGGATAAGTTCCAATCTCCTTGATAATCTCAGCCCCGTACTGCCAGAACTCTTCTCGATTTGGGCAGATTTGATGCTCCATCTTGACATTTTGATCATTCATGGTCTGATACTTTGGATCACGAGCGAACCAACCATCTGTGTAAAAGTCCATTCCTACAACGCCGTGTATATCGAGTGCATCATTCAAACGAACCCACTCTTCAAAGAATTCAGTATGTTCCTCTTGGACAGGTGCGGTCTTGCTTGGGTACAAAGCATAACCATCTGGACCCTTCCCAACGATTCCGACATCCTCGATGTAAGAGGCATATGTAGAGATGAAATCCTTTGCAGACATCTCAATGTCTTCGGGTTTGAACATAATTAGCATCTTCTGCATGAAGAATTCGCGATAATTCAGCTTCATTATCATGTACCCCGTCGAGATTGGTCGGAGAAGAGCTCTTGGTCTTCTTGCGTGTATCAAGTCACGGTATTAACTATTTCTTTGTCAGACCCTCGACTTAAATCCATCCATAATCAGAAGAACTTGTCAAGAGTCGTAAATCCAAGAAACTCGTCAAAGTCGAGACCCACTGAATCAAGAACCTGTTCAAACACACTCTTCAGTATGTCAATGTATGCGTCCTTATCAATCCAGTAGCTCATGTCTTTAGCAAGTTCCACTGGAATCACCGTATCCTGTCCCTTGGTCTTTATGTAGGAAACTATCGTACCAGGCAGCGCCTTAGTAGGATCATTCGTTGCCTCAATTAGCATCTTTGCTGCTCTGACATGTGGAATATCAGTATCATAGGAGTGAACTGGTTTTGTCATTTGGATTCTGAAAGCAAGTTCTTCGGGATTGTATGCTTCAGCCTTTCCTTCAATTCTATCAATGACACAGTTCACAATCTCCCGTATTTCCTCTTTCGCTGCTTCAAATCCTTCAGAGTCATCAACTCTACTCAGAACTTCTAGCATCTTTCTGAAGGCATCTTGAGCAAAATCAGGCGTGTTTCGCTTTTTGCCACTCAGCCCCTTGACCTCTACTCTTCCATCCTTATAGACGCCTATGTAGTTCTTCTTTCGATCTGATAGTGCTACATACTTGTACGTTTTCTCTACTTCCAAGTCAATTCCAAGGACTTCACTGGACCAAGCCACGAGTTCCTCTTGTTGTTTCTTTGAAGGATTATCAAGAAAGACCGAATCAGTATCTCCGTAGAGAACCCTAATTCCCATGGACTCTGCTTTTGTTTTGGTTCTTTGAATCGCATCACGCCCATAGGCGGTCACACTTTCTGCAGCAGGCATGCAGAATAGCTCAAAGTGGGGTGCTCCCGTGACTCCGTAGGAGGCGTTGACGAATACTTTCAGTGCTCGTTCTACAACCGAATACCAGTTCCGGGTATTTTCATCGAGAGCTTTGTCTTTACTTTTTGGTTTGAACCACTTTACTCGTGTATCTCTAAAGAAACCAATAGTCTGACTAATCATCCCTCGACGGCGATTGCAAGTCCAGTGTTCAGTTTCTGGCACTTGGTTATCGGTTCCTGTCTTGCATTCCTCATGTGGACAATCGACGGTTTCGTAGCTGATATTGTGCGTCTTCATAATAGTTGGATATAGGCTAGCAAAGTCCAACACTGTGGCATTGAAATGCACGCCTGCAATTGGATTAATTACTATAGCACCCTTGAATCCTTTTCCACCAATTGTGGCTTCAATTTGTGCGTCAGCCTGTTTCACACTATCAATATCGATACGACGGGGTATCAATAGCTTATTAGATCGATGCTCCTGTCTGAATAGTGACTGAATCCAAGAGGATATGTAGAATCTGGTGACCTCATCCATTGACATTCTAGAGATACGCATCAATAGGACGATTAAGCGAAGTAAGAGGTTACTCTCAAATTGAGTGAATTGCATCACTAGATTAGCATCTTGCCAGCAGTAATGAGCAAGCTCGAAATATCCTAGTCGTGAGATATCATCGCTCAGCTCTAATTTTTTGGCTCCCAAGATTCCCTCTGCTATCGAGTCAAGATTCTCCCTTTGATATGCGGCTGATAATGCATAGATTTTGATTGATGGATTTGTGAAGAACTTGTAAAAGTCTACATGGATTCCACGTTTCAATAATGCTCGTTCTCGCCTTGGGTCCTGATTTCCTCTAAGTGTTATAGGACAATATTTGTCCATATCTATACGGAGTCGCTTTGCTCGATTGTGGAGGTATTTGAGATCAAATGTATCCCCAACAAATGTCAATACAAGAGGATATTGATCAATGACTTTGAATGCTTCAACAAGCATCTCAGCCTCATCTTCAAAATACACAAGTTCAAGTTGTTTTGGAAAGTCTTTTCCTTTCTTACCGTCTGAATGACCATCTCTCTTTAGGAGAAAACACTTGTTGTAACCAGTATTATCTGAGAGCCCAATTGCTGTCACAGGATATTCTGCGGTTCTGGTATCAGGAACGCGATTAGCTACAGGAGTATACACTTCAATATCTACTGCAATTCGCCAGATATCGGGCACTTCGGTGAAGAACATGGGTGAATATTCCGCGATAATTGATTTGAGATCCTCATCCTCTTTGATGGTTTTCTCAAACTCTTTGAGAATCTTGGCATCGACCTCTGGTGGAACTGGAATGAGATTTCCTTTCTCAATCTTGTACATGAGTCCAGGTACGAGATTGTTGTCGTAAGTATAACAGAGCTGATAGCGGATGGCAGCCTCCCATGCATGATTGACACCAGTGCTCGGGTCTGATAACGAATTTCTGATTGAGTCAGCCCTACCACCAATTGCTAGTGGGTTGTCACCAATGACTTTCGTCATTTTAACTGGTTCATCACGGAGTAAATCGTGAAGATCCACTGATTCTGTACCAATAAAACCACGATGCTTTTTCCCCACAGACTCGACTGCTTGAGGTGGCCAATCCGTGTAGCAATAGGGTTTGTGACCTGTATTATCAAGCCAGAAAAACACCTCTTTTGAGTCAGGTTTGTACAAACGAGCAATAGCTTTGTTATGTTCACCTGAGTAATCAACGGACAGGAGAAAGGATGGCGGAAGGTCTTCAGGAAGCTCTGCTGCGCCTACATGAATTGGTAATAATTCCTCTTCTTCAGAGAGATCATCACTCGAAGCATCATTTTGTGAGTCGTTGTTATTGGATGAGATAGCATCACGATTGGCCTGATGTTTGTTAGGTCCGTCAAATACCTCATTCAAATATTCTTCAGACGCTTCACCTGTGAAGAAATCTTCAAGAGAAGATTGTCCATTGTCATCTGGTTTCTCATCCATGGGCAATGCCACTCACAGATTAAATGAGCGGATTATCCCTGATAAGCACTTCCTATTGTGAATCCGAGTCCTTCATTAATGTGGGTGCTTTGACTCAAAACATGGTTCGTTCAATTCAGACTGAAGCAAAACGAGTAATTTTTTCAAGAATGGAGCCTGGCGAGGATGTTCTTGAAACTATTGAAACAGTTGCTGCAGAATATGGAGTAAAATCAGGTCAAGTACATCTGATTGGCGCAATCTCAGGAGCTAAACTCGGTTACTTCAACATCAAAGCCAATGAATACAGAGACTTCTTTGTTGATGATGATGTTGAGGTAGTTTCATGCATGGGAAATATCTCGATGCTTGATGGAAAACCTCTGGTTCATGCACATATGATTGTGGCAGATGAAGCGGGCAAATGTTATGGGGGTCACTTGATGCGAGGGTGTAAGGTTTCGGCTACGATTGAGCTAGTGATTACTGAAATATCAACGGAACTGAAAAGAGCAAGAGATGAGAGGACTGGTCTCAATCTTCTCAATATCACCTAAATAGAATCACGTATCTTCTGCGCCATGCGGTCTAGATCCTCTCTGTCCGCCATAGAATCACGGTAATCAGGGGGAAACTTGAATCCGAAAGGAGACCCTTTGCTCCGTGGAATAGCATGAAAGTGTAAATGAGGAATTTCCTGTCCAGCACCCTCTCCATTTGCTACAATGTTGATTACTCCCTCTTCTTCAGAAGCTTTCTTGACTCTCCTAGTCAGATCTGCAAGCCGTTTTGCTAAATGCCCAACCACTTCTCCGTCAATATCAAACATATTCACATAGTGTTTCTTTGGAATTAGCAGACTGTGTCCCTCGGTCACTGGAAATACATCCATGAAAGCCAAACAAACATCATCTTCAAAAATAATTGAAGCTGGCATCTCACCGCGAACAATCTTACAGAAGATGCATTTCTCATCGCTCATAGTGATTTATCAAGGATACACCGAGATAAAACATTCGAAGCACATCGACGGAAGTCTCATTAACGCAAATTCAGTGCTTTCTTGATAATCGGTAGTAAAGGTGTATGGCTTGAGCGGAAGGAGAAAGAAAATCCTCTTTGACCAGACTCAGAATGAAAGAGGTAGATTAGATAGTACATACTCTGAACTTGGGCGACTACTGAAAGACAATGACTTTGATATCGAAGCATATACAGAGTTTATGATTCTAGCAAAGAATCTCAAAGATGCAGATGTGATGGTGTTTGGTTGCCCCAACAGCTCGAAGTTACGACCAGCGGAAATTGATGTTCTCAAAAAATTCGTTTTAGATGGTGGTGGTCTGATTCTTCTGTCACTCTCTGGAGGCGACCGAGGACTCATGAACAACCTGTCCAAAATTACATCTGAATTCGGAATCTCGTTCGAAAACACGGCAGTCAAGGATGACCGCGTTAATGCAGGTTTACCAACAATGCCAATCATATCGGATATTATTTCGCACCCCTCAATGGAAGATGTTAACGATCTTCTAATACCATCAGCGTGTAGTCTCAAGGTAACCGACAACGCCACTGCACTTGCTGTCACATCAGAAACTGCGGATCCAGGGAAGGTAGCTGTCGTTGCTATTGTCGAACCGGGAAAGGGTCGAATAATGTGCGTAGGTAGCTATGAAGTATTTCGGAAAGGTGGTGGGCTTAAGCATAAAGGAAACAAAGCATTTGCTGTAAACGCCTTCAGATGGCTTAGTGGAGAATTCCAGATGACAATGCCTAGTTCAGTTGTAACAGAACAAGATAAAGCTACGAAAGAGAAGGTCATAGAGGCAGATCCTACAGTATCTGCCGAGCTAGAAAAGACGTTGAAACGACTTGTAAACGCTGTATTTGATCTTCAGAAAGATATCTCTAAGGTAAAGGAACAAGTGTCCAATGTTGATCATAACGTAGAGTTGCTAAGGGACCAGTTTCAAGATTTTGCAGAGAAGACCCAACATCAGCTCGGAGTTATGATTCCAGCCAAGCAGTTCAAGACGGCAGATGAGAGCAAGATAACAGCAATTGAAGGAGATCTCAAAGCACTGAAGAAAGAATTCAAGTCTGTTGAGCAGCTTCGTAAGCATATAGAGCAACGACAAAGCTCAGGAGCCATGACTGAAGAATCCTTTGCCGAACAAGTAGAAAAGTTGGACGCTCGTTCTACGAG
>PJET01000179.1 GCA_002825515.1 Candidatus Thorarchaeota archaeon MP11T_1
ACTTGTTCTGAGTAATCTTGTGAGCAATCGTATAGAATGCCATGTATATTGTCGAGTCAGATAGAGCTTCTATAATCCAGTCGGGATCATATGGCAAAGGAGTCCCAATTCCTCTCTTCCGTGCGCAAGGTCTCTGAGCGAGCCAATCAAAAGTTGACTCGAATAGGATACGGAAGTTCTCGGGTATAATTCCCATAGTGTTTAGAGCATCCCAAGTCTTCTCTTTCCATCCGGGACTTTCATAGTCCAAGAACCATTGTCCAGCCAGAACTGCAATCTGTACATCAGTACCGCATTTACAGGTTAGAGGGCGTTCATCAGGTTCATAGAACACATCACCCCGGTTTTGTGATTTCAACCATTCAACTACATCATCCTTGACTTCACTTACTTTTCGTCCTGCAAAGGGTCCACAGTTGTCCATCATGACTCCTTCATAATACTCAGCTTTGTAGACTTCTTGCGTTGCCTCTTCCAGCTTGTCACTGTCCTTCTGTGAAGACACTCCAAGTTTCTCGACTGCATCCTTTGCAAGGAATTCACTACCACCCTCGATTCTAATCATCAACACAATTTCGATATTATGGACTTCTTCAGAGGATATTTCGTATCTATTCAGATCCGATGGATTTTGCCACAGATCCCTCAATGCAATATAGTCGAATGGTGCATGCCCGGGGACTGAATATACTACTCCTGTCGCATTATTGACGTCAACAAAGTCTGCTGGCAGAATCGGAATATCACTATTGTCATGGACTGTTTTGCAATTTTTCCCAACAATCTTGGACCCAGAAAATGTTTCCAGTATCTCAATGTCTTTTGCCTGTAGCTTCAATTTATTTGCTGCTGCAGAGGATACGATCCATTTCTCGCCATTCACAACGGCTTTGACATACATTTCATCTGGATTGATCCACATGTTTGTTATTCCAAAGGTGGTTTCGGGTCTCAAGGTTGCAGCAATCAGATATCCGTCTTCGAATGGATATTTGATAGTCGTAAACTCCTTGACCTTTACTGTAATACCCTCTAGTATGTCATCCTCACCCACTGGGTTTCCACAATTAGGACAATACAATAATGGGTAAGAGCCTTTCTTGATATAACCCAGGTCCATGAATTTCTGATATTGCCAGGTGATAAATTGATTGTAAATGTCATCGCCTGTAGTGAATCTACGACGCCAATCAATACTATACCCTAGAGCTTTGAAGTCAGCTGAAATTGCATCTGCAAAGAATCTCACTGTTGCCCAAGGGTCAGTGAATTTCATAACCTGTGCTTCAACTTCCTCCTCACTGTCCAAGTATACACGAAGGTCTCGTTTGTACTGTTCAATGGCAGATTGATCACCACTCTTTACTCGATCCACCATTCCCAATATTGGGGTACCTGTGATATGCGATGCCATCGGATACAGAACATTGAATCCTTGCATTCGTTTGTATCGAGCTATCAAATCCCCTAAAGTATAGGTTCTGCCATGACCAATGTGTAGAGCACCATTGGGATAGGGATACGGAACTGTGAGATAGAATTTCTTTCGTTTAGGATCTGGATCGGACTCGAAAATCTTGTCCTTTCTCCAACGCTTCTGCCATTTTTTCTCTAACTCTGCAACATCACTCATGTCCAGTAGCCTCATTTGATACTGAAGGGCCGAAATTATCCAAAATGGTGGCCTCTATAAAGGACTCGCAAAAGGAGAGTGTGTCAGTATTCGAGAACGCAATCCATCCTGGTTCACTCGCTCCATCAAACCAATAGGGACTCCCTTATTAGAGCTATGGCTAGCTGGAGTTGACTAGGATTGTTATGTAAAAGAGTGGGAAAAGATTGGATTATCAAGGTGAGTATATCGATATTCACAGGAAACTCCTGTCTTATGCTGAGGTCCGTTTGTTCTTCGAAGGATTGGAACGAAGAGGAGATGTGAAGTCATACTGCAATGGTGCTAATGTTGCAGGTAGATGGGTCTTTCAGATATTCAACAGAGAGTTTGTAGAGGAACTGGCTAAGGTATTGAACAGAGCTTTAGGTCGAAGAAGAAAGAAACCACCCGTTCTCGAGGTAATGAGTGGTGATGGACGACTGACAGAGTTTCTTCAACCAATGATCAAAAGGCAAATCATTGCAACCGATGGTAGGGATGGACGGTACAATATCGGATACCCAAAGTGGGTGGAAAACCTAGAGGCAATGGAAGCTGTGTCAAAGTACTCACCTTCCTTCGTGATTATATGTTGGGAGCCCTATCTCTCTATGAAAGGAATTGAGATAGCGAAAACAGGCATTCCTCTAGCTTGGATAGGAAATCCTGACATGTGTGGTCATTCTGATATCTTCGACCAGCCGCACATTCCTCTTGAGAGTAAATTCGCTTTGAGTAGACATGATTTCTTCTCAGAAAAGGAATTCAAAACGGATATCTTCTTCTTCAACTGCAAACCAGATTGGATTTGAACTAGGTTACAACTAATTGAGATTAAGAAAATTCTTTGTCTTAGGAAATCTCTTCCTATCTTGATTAGTTGGTTTAGAAGAGAGTTCAGATTTGGGGTATTTGATTAGGTTTTTCTCTCATAATGCTTAAATCGAGCAAGAGCACTCCGAAAATCACTTTCATGGAGGTACTATGATGGGCAAGTTTGTAGAAGATATTGTACTGCCATACGGTGAAGAAGAAGCTGCAAAGAGAATTGGAATGTGGTTGAAAACAGAGGATGCCAAAGGTCTCAAGGTCAGTCAGAAAGGACCTGGATATATCAGGCTATACGACTCTTGGGGGAACATTGCTACAGGGAAGAAATCCATTTGGTATGAGCTGTGGGTAAGACCAGAGGGTGTTCATGCAGAGTGTTGGGTCGGAGGAATGGTAAAGACAAGCATTGAACCTGGTGTCTGGGGAGTACTCCCAAGGATGAGGGCATGGGACAGGTATCTGAGCCTGAAAAAATTCCTGCAGACGGGTACAACACAAGAAGCTCGCAAAATAATTGATTTTCAAATTGAACGCGTAAAGTGTCCGAAATGTGGAGCAATCTATGCACTAGAAGAAGAGATGATTTCAGGAGATGGAAGCATCAAGTGCAAGAATTGTAATAGGTCATTTTTCAAAGAATAAATAAAACATGACTCTTGTAAGTTGTGAGCTCACTTCCTATTCGATTTCGTAGAATGTAACACGACTATTCTTATTCAACTAAGTCTAGTGGACTTGTAAGTGGATAGAAGGTACCAGAGATGGTGAAAGCTGTTGTTGATGCAGTAGATATCGATCCAAAAACAGGCACTACATTGGGATATTACACATTTGGTCAAGACCGACCGAATATGATGATCGTTGCTGCAATTGATGGACACTCTGCAACAGATGTCTATGCAAGCTATCTCATAATGAAGCATCTTGAAAGTCTTAGTCGAATTGATGGTTCTGTCACATTTTTACCTGTGGCAAGCCCTCTTGCGTTTCGTTTAGGAACAAGAATTTCTCCCTTGGACTCAAAAGATCTCGATACTGTCTTTCCCGGAAACGAATATGGTTCTGTGACAGAAAGAATCGCCTGGGAAATCTGGCGTAGAGCATCCACTGCAGATTATATTATCGACCTCAGAACTGGTTGGCAGAACTGTAGTAGTCATGTTGTAGCAATGCACAGAGACTACATTCATGTCCGAAATCTTGCCACTCAAATCGCTCTTCCCTATGTAACTCAATCTACTGGAACGCGAGGTGCATTGGCTACTGAAGCTGCGCATGAAGGCATTCCTGCTGTTTCTGTTGAGATGCGAGGAGATTCAGATCAAGTAGACTCGCAGGCAGCTGTTGAAGTGAGAGAGGCGCTTCTGAATTTGATGAGAATCAAAAATATGATTCCAGGTGAGAAGATCGAAGCCTCAAACACACTCATGGGAAGATTACAGCATGTTAATGTGGATACTGAGGGTTTCTTTGTTCCAACAGTGAATCTTGGTGAAACAGTGAAGAGTGGAGTCGTCATTGGCCATGTTCAAGACAAGAATGAGATTGTATCACCTTTTGATGGAGCAGTCATATCCCTGAGCCGCATCAACTATGTATTTGAAGGGGATATAATTGCACGAATTGCATCTCCTCTGGGAGACCAATGGACTTCTGTGGCAGTGGAACAAGAAAAACCATTGCCAAAACGAAGGAAATGGTGATAGTGAACGACGAGTGCAATCAGACTGAATACTTGATGAGAACAAATGTTGGAGACAGACGACTGAGAGAAAACCAAAATCTCTTGTTGATTGGAAGTTGTTTGGACCGGTTTCCTGATGTTGTAAAGGACATCTGTGAGAGGGATGAATCACAGACTATCCTCCACATTTGCCTTGAGGAAACCCATGTCAATCAAGCAGGGTTCAAAATCAGTTCAATTGTGAAATATTCTGGTATCAAGAAAGTTACAGCTTTAACTGTAGATGGAAGTCCTCATTGTGTCCAGCTTCATTATGTTGTTGAAGATATCAAACGTCACTTTGCACCCGAGATAGAAACAGCTCATTACGTCATAGAGAAGGGAAAACTGTTTGAGATTTCAGCAGAAGCAGTGAAACGCTCGAGACATCTATCACAAATTCAGAAATTGCTTGATGGATAGTCAATCTATGGTAGGAGGAATTCAACAAACTGCTTTGCAAGAGTAAATATGCATAGCCGAATAGGATAATCATGCCAAAATGTCCACACTGTTCTGAGGAATTAAGAATAAAACTAGCGGGATTATTTGTGTATGAAATTGATGATGAGTACTGGTCCCAAATTGAAACATTTGTTCAGCGGATGCCAAGAGTTACTAGAATAGCCTTCAAGTCACGCATGGGCAGAGAGAAAGATCAGATAGAGAGAGAGCACCCTCCTTTCGTCAATCTATTAGTTTGTTCGTACTGTGATAGCGTCATAGGTGCAGAAATGCAGAAAATGGTTCCCAGCTTGTAAAGATATTCTTAATCAAGGTAGTAGGCCATCCAGATTAGACAATTACAGGAAATTACTCCTGTGGGTATGAAGTCCTTGAAACACCTATCAAAGATTCAGAGCATGATAGATAGATAATCACGTCAATCATAGTTTTGGGAGGATGAACCCTGCAGTCTTCTTGTATTCGAGGTACTCATCCCCGTAGTGCTTCACGAGCTTTCTTTCTTCAAAATATGCACCAATCATAGTATAAACAATCATACTTAGAGAGAAGATAATCACAACTGGAAATGGGTAAATGAGTGCTAGAGCCAAAAACACAAGGACCGTTGCCAAGTATAAGGGATGCCGCACACGGGAATAGATTCCATCTGTAACAAGTTCTGCTTTCCTATCCGTTCTCATGTCCGCAACCGTACTGACTGATATCACTCGAGATGCCATCATTGACAGAATTACTCCTCCTAGACCTGAGAGAACTCCTAGTATGAATAGAATCGGTTGAATCAGAGCAGGTTGCGTGATGAAGTAGAACCAGTCCCAGAAGTTCATTGATAGAAATGCAATCAGAAGGGTGAGGATACTTGCTATGTTGAAAATTCTAGCGTATCCTCTCTTACCATATCGATCTATGATTCTTTCCTTGACGCGCAGTGCAGAAAGTCCGCTGTGTTGTAGACCAAAGAGAGTGGATGCCAAGATGATGATAATGTATTCAATCATTGTAAAATCCTTCAATATCTACTCAAATCTCATGTCAGTAACCTTATAAGTTAACTATTGTGTATTTAACAATAGTTAATAAATCCCATTAAGGGTGAACAATGAATGATTGAAGCAAGCAAAAATCCATTCTCTGCTATTGAGATGTGGGACGACACAATGGTCACCGTGAACGAAGGTGAAGAAAAGAAGAAAGTTGACGCAAAACATTACAGGATAAGATACCTTGTAGGAGAAAGCGAAGACAAGAGATTTGTTGATGGCGGTAGTGAGGATATCGCCGAACTGTCTGAGAAGACCCTGTTCTTGGCACCATCAGTTCACCGACTCATTGGAGACCCCTTCCACTATGATCACTCCAGAGTTGAGAGTATCAGTGGAAAGACAAGAATATCTGAGAGAACAAAGGAATTGATTCGGCATCCATCATGCGAAGACCACAAGACTGTCGAGGTTATCTTTGAGAGTCCTGGTGTAGAATGCTGTGCAATGTCAAAGGAACAGGCTGAGAAGATGCGCGTTCCACTCCAGTACGTTGCTGGATACATGCTTGGCAAGAATGAGGGTATGCTAAAGGTGGCTCTCTCAAAGACTGTTGTTGATGATGATACTGAGTACTACGATAACATCCACATCATCCCAGAGTCTGCAATCAAACAACTATCTTGTCTAGAGTAATCCTCAACAAACAAAGAGGTTGAACGCCCGATTATCTCCTTGATCCAGTTGCCCCCACACAGCTGGACATCCTTTCGCTTCGGGCGTTCTCCTCATCCTATTTATAATAAAAAAGTGGGACGGCGGCAGAACCGCCTAACATCATCGTTTCATACGTAGCGCTATTACAACTATCATTACAAAAACACCAGTTATTGCAAGAGCAAGGATGATCGTCATTGGAGGAATTTCATCATCTGATGGCGTAGTTGTGGTAGTTGTTGTCGGCGTAGTAGGAGTGGTTGGTGATTCTGTCACTACAACAACAACAGTATCACTTACAGTGTTACCACCCTGGTCAGTCAATACGATTGTGCAATTGTGCTCACCTGCAGCAAGTCCATCAACATTGACTGTTATTGGCTCAGTGCTGGAACCCCATGGACCTGATTCAGTTGACACATCATCAATGAAGACTTCATATGATGCAGGGAACAAATCTGAACCATGCCATTCGATATTGTTACCAGTGCTCCCAGCGACATACTCAATATCATTTGGGCTATCAATAGTTGGACTGATTGTGTCAACTGCATCAACAATGACCATGTCTGAAGCATGATTACCTGCACCATCATAAACAACAATTGTTAGGTTGTGAGAACCAACATCCAATGGATCAAGTTCGACCTCAATAGGTTCGAAACACCAAGTCCGATTCGCTATGACTGTCCCGTTCCTATATACGACAAAACGACCAGGATAGTTGTCCGAGGCGTGCCATACAAGCTCATTTCCGGATGTACCAGCCTCAAAGATTTCATCACTAGGACTATCAACAGTGGGTATTGTCCCGTCTGTCAAAGTACTCGGATATCTGTCAACACTTGACGAAAAGGGAATTGGATAGGTACCAGATCCCACATAATCACTCCAGGCATTTCCAGTTGCATCATCATCGTCCCATAGATTGTCAGTTCCACCATCTAGGGCATTTCCACGTCCGTTCCATCCAACCTCATTCCAATACACAGAGATATTCTGCGCAGATAAACTTCCAATCGCTATACCATAACCACTGTTAGAATAGATTGAATTGTTGCGGATGATACCAAAGCTTCCACTTGAGATGTAGATACCTGAAAGTGTTGGGTCTGGAATTCCAGGCCCTCCAGGATCTTCAAAGAAAGCTCCTGATATGATATTCTCTGTAATATTGAAGTAATCAGAGGAAACTGCGTAGACACCCAAGAGACCATTACATGAGATATTATTCTTGTATAACGTTATGTTTTGTCCTCCTAACTGAATCCCAACCCGATTGTGACAAATCCTATTGTTGTACATATAGTCAAAGGGACCAACTACCATTGTTGGACTATACTGATTTTTGGGAATACCATATCCATTTCCACAAATTGAGTTATTCAAATAGTCTGTAGATTCAGAATATACATTATATATCGAAGAGAATGGATTATCATCGATTTCACAATTGATGATGGTTGTAGTTGTCGATGATATCACTTGGAGTCCAAACATAGAATTCTGTACGACACTTGCACTTTCAAGAGAACAGTTATGGGACAATACAAACGCAGCTCCAAGAGTCACCTCAGAGAAGTCCCCACCAACGATATTGACTCTACTTGAATTTGCAACCAATATTTGTCCATAGAGAGTTCCGTCCAAGGTCAAATCAGTTTCATTGAAGAAATATCCAAATTGTTTACCATTAACGAGATTATTTTTCTCAATGAAGTAGTAGTCCCCAGCTGTAGGCATTCCCATCCCTGCGACCAGTATTCCGTTTCGCACAAACACGTTATCTGCAACCAGAGTCGATGGAGATACAGCTATCAGTAAACCAGCGCCTTCGGAATCCGATATTTCGCAATTTGTGACCCTAGCATTTTGACAACCGAATACCCAGACAGTGGCAGGGAAAGCCATTGCACTCTGAAGACGTGAGTTACCCGTTAGCACCATGTTGTTGAATGTGCAGTTTACGCTATAATACATAAAAGCTCCAGCCCATTGGTTGCTAGAACATTCTGTATCATCTATCGTACAGTTTGTACTATATGACAAGTATACACCTATCGATGCCTCGTTTAACTGACCCCCTGTGATTGAGCAGAACTTAGCTTCGTGCAGAATGACTTGGCCATACTGAGATCCATCAATGTTTATACCTGTCTGATTCCAAATGTATAGAACCGGTTTCTCGTTTACCAAATCGCCCACTGTTGAGAA
>PJET01000180.1 GCA_002825515.1 Candidatus Thorarchaeota archaeon MP11T_1
ATCAGCGCGGCCAACGGCATAGGCGAATGCCCCCTTTAAATCCTGAGTGGAGAGTCTTACTGCTTCAAACATATTTCCAGTTTCTTCATAGTACTTGTCCACCGCATGTACACAGAGTTCACCATCATTCTCAGAACGTACTATATGACCTGCATCAATAAGTTCCTTCTTGTATTCTACGTAATTGTGAATGTTCCCATTGTGAGCGCCATAGAAGATTTCCTGACAACCAAAATGAGGCTGAGCATTAGCCTTGGTGGGAGTACCATAAGTTGCCCATCGAAGTTGTGCAATACCCCTATCTCCTTTCATTTTGGAAAGACCGAGGAGTTTGTTTACATGTTCAATAGTGCCAACATCTTTTCTGAGATCAACTTGATTGTTGTGAACTGCAGCTACGCCGACGCTGTCATATCCACGATATGTCAGCTTACTGCTACATTTAACAAGAAGTTCGCCAATGTTGTCAAGATTGTTTGTGACAATCCCAGTTATGCCGCACATCAAGCCTTGACTCTGGGATAAAGCAATTAAGAGTTGCGTAGGATTAAGAAGCGCACGAATTATTGCTTAGATTTATAGAGTCGAAGCAATTATATCACTGAAATCAATTGATTGTTGAGAGCGAATAGAGGACCAGGCCATGGGAAGGCAAAAACGAATGGCATTACTTTTGCATCCGTTCCGGAGAGAACTATACCAAGTGTTATGTGAGAATCCAGGGACATACCTTCTCGAACTGGTCGACATACTCTCCTCTCCCCTGGGCACACTCACGTGGCACCTTAGAATTCTAGAGAGAGAAGGCTTGGTTAAGTCGTTAAAGTTTGCCGGAAAGAGGCTCTATTATCCGCGTATGTTGAGATCTCAAGAAGCAGAAATGGCCTACCTTACAATGAGAAGTGATACCGCGCAGAAGATTTTCGCTTTCATCGTAAACAATCAGGGGTGCTACCAAGAACAGATGGCAGAGTCTCTTGGAGTCCATCATGACACTGTCAGATGGCACATTTCAAGAATGGAAGAAGTTGGTCTTGTGAAAGTAGTTCGCGAAGGCAGGAAGAAACGACACTACCTAGACAAACTCGGGGACCTCTTGATGAAAGGTAGTCTCAACACAATAACTGAAGCTTATGTTATGTTCCTTATGGAGAAGCTCGAGGATGGATGTCTTAATCCAGAGATTCGTGAATCAACAGCCGACCATGTAACTATTCGAATTGATTGCCCTGAACGTGGAAAGGACTGCTTTATCACAATCAATCTCACAGATTGGGAATTTCAACTCATTGACGATGAAACTACAGAACCTTCGGTAAGTCAAGAAAAAGTAGAAGCAGGCGGAGGTTAAACAGTTCCTTCTAGGATTAGACGGACCTTTTGTGAAATCTCATCTGGATTTGGGCCAGGACATACAACTGCCAAAAGGCGAGCATCATCTACTCTCGTTATCAGAAGCCTTAATCCAGAAGCATCAACAGAGATTGAGTCTGTACCTTCAGAATATGTTAACCCATTTGCAAAGAGAGATCCCATCAAAGCAGCTACCTCAACCTCGTCTTTGAAGCCAACAGAGCCTAATGGAAGACCTTCAAGAGTCAATAATGCTCCTTGAGTGACTTCAGGTATCTCTTCAACAATTCTCCCCAGAATGGTCTGTTTTCCAAAAGCGCTCGTCGAACTCATGACAAGTTCCATTCTTGTTGCTAAAGACTGGAATGCGGGTACTAATGACTGAAGGTTTAATCCTGCATCATCAGCTCTTGATATGACGATAATCAAGTGATAATGGGGTTGTACAATTGTGAGAATTCGTTCAATACTTGTAGAGTGAATTAAATGGGTTGGACCAGAGCTTTTCAAGTGGTGCATAGCAGATGCACCTCCCCAAACTAGTGCAGAAGAAACTGTGGCGATTACTCGAGGATCAATTTCTCCACCTCGAGCCACAGCAGCTACCACAACACCCTCCTTTGTACATAGGACTGCATTGTTTACAGAACGATGAACCTTCAATGTGTCTTCGAGGAGTGTTGCTACTTCTCCTAATGTATCTCCGGGCATAACACCAACCAGCGCTATGTTTCTTGAAGTTCTGACATGCTTCCGCATTTATAACTGATACTCTTAGTCAAAAAGACTCTAAGAGAACCTTCCTTCTTAGAGCAACAAGTTTAAATCGAAGGTTCAAAGCAACGACTTTAACGACCACGGAGGCATAATTTTGAGCTCAAGGTCAGGCGTCATTTCGTCCATATTAATCGTGATATTGGTATTCTCGGCAGTTGGTGGCTTTATATTTTTGACAAATCAGTATGTACCATCAAGAATCGCAGTTGCGGTTATCGACCCAGGGTATGGGGATAGGAGTTTCGTTGACCAAGCATCTGAGGGCCTTTATGAAATAGAAGTCGTCGTGGACTATGATTTCTATGTCGCAGATGACGTTGATGATTTGCAGAGTACGATTAATGGACTTGCAGTTGAAGGAAATCATGATCTAATCATTGTAATTGGAACTCAAGCTGGCTTAGCGACCGCAATTGACACGGTTGCAGCTACTCATGAAGGTCAGAGATTTGGATTCATTGGAGGCTTTGTAGATAGAATTAATGTAGCTTCAGCAACATTCGAACATGCTCAAGGAGCATTTTTAGCAGGAGCTCTTGCTGCACATCTTGCAGTTGACAATACAAATCGAAGTGGGATTGTTGGTATCATCGGTTCTGTGTCAACAGACCCAGTAGTAATTGAGCTGATTGATGGTTTCCTGCAAGGTTTGGCCTATGCAAATCAGACCCTCAATGATGTTAGACTTCTCCCAACACAATATGTCGGTTCTTACAATGACTCAACAACAGCAGATATTCTTGCTAGAAATATGTGGAATCCTAATTTAGGTAATGCTACTGTTATTTTTGCTCCAGTACGTGCAAGTATTATGGGTATTCGATTAGCAATGGAATATGCAAATACTACTTGGTTCAGTGATACTGAAAACCGCGAACCCTATGTAATAGGAGCAGAAGCTGATCAGAGATATCTAGGTAATCCCAATATCCTAGTCAGTTCTGGGCCTTCTTGGGTTGTGACAAGTGTAGTACCTCGGTCAGATTTGGCTGCAATAAGAATCATCAATGCTACTCTTTGGGACCAATTAATTGGAAGCCTTGACTATGGCGGCGAATATGCTGGAACAGTCGGAGGCAACCTAGCCAATAATGGTATAGCTCTAGCAGACATGGAAGAGTTTCAAGATAATGAATGGGTAACTGACGCTATGATCAATATGACAATTGATTATCGCTTGGCAATCATCAATGGAACTATAACTCTTTCATAGCATCATGGTCGTTTTTTGGGGGATTCTATGCCCCCATTTTTACATTTTTTAGAAGTTAGTTGTGTGGGGAATGGTATGTTGAAGATAGCACAGGAAATTATTAGTCTTGTAAAAAATGCTGAAATTTTAAAGGGAATAGGACGCAGTGGATGGGCACTAGCAGGTGTTCACTGTAATAAACAAGAATCAGTTGGAGAACACACATTTGGGACTGTTCTTGTTAGTCTTTTAATTTCAAAAAGTCTTGTCGACAGAGGAGAAATAGTCAATCTTGGTAGGGTTGCATTTATGGCTACAATCCATGACTTCCCAGAGGCAATAACATCCGATATTCCTCGGGCATTTTTAGAACTTGGAGGTGAGCAGCTTCGAGAGGGAAAGTCAGAAGCAGAAGAAAAAGCAATTCATCTGATTTCTAAGAGTAGCGAGTATTTTGGTGAATTCCTAGTGAATCTCTGGAATGAACTCAAAGAATCAGTCAGTATTGAAGCGAGGATAGTACAGGGGGCGGATATTCTTGATATGCTCGCTCATGCACTCTCATTGGAAAAATCAGGAGTATCTCCAGCGATACTTGACCAATTTTTCAAAAACAGCTTGGCTTCGCTGAGAAAATTAGAGGTAGAAATAATCGAGAATACCTTCTGGGAACTCTACAGAGAACATATTAAAAATGCTGATAGATTTGGAATTAAATTAGAGCAAATCAATTGTGATTAGGTCGTACTGTCCTGATAAAGTCACGATGCAATCCAGCAGCAATTGTTCTAGCAACTCTTATTGGCTCAGGAACTCTGCCATCAATTGTCAATTTATCAAGCAGATTCTTTGCTCTTGAATGACCAATTCCTGCAACTGACAAGTAAAGTGAGTGACCAGTTTGAAGGTGGACAGTCTTTCGCTCACCTGTTTTCTCAAGAAGATTAAGACGAATTTTCCAGTCAGTTGGGAAATATTCCATCAGATACTTCTCAATCCCATCAGAAGGATGGTAAGAAATACAGATTACAGGTATACCTGTACATTCATGGAGTGCAGATATATCAACAATATTGAACCATGAGATTACAGACCCTCCAAGCATCCAAGCTCGAATGTCCTTACGATTAAGACGATTGAACATCAAGACTAGCTCCTCAGTGGAATCGCTACCTCCAATTGTAGGTGTACATACGCTGAAACCATCTATCCGAAGATCACCTCTCATAACAACTCCAACCATTATACTATGACTATCACTCTTATCGAAGCTTTCAGAAACGCCTAGAACACGAACACCTTTTTTCCAGCCAATTGTTGCATCGGTTGGAGTCGTTGAATCAAGTCGAAATGTTGAAGTCATGCTTGAAATCCACCACCAATTCATCTGAGCTTCAAATAAGTCTCTAATGTAGTCTTCCAATCACTGTAGCTACATATATCATGCAAACTTTATTAATGCGCATTTGCTAGGGACAATTATCCCAGTCGAGAGAGAGAAAAGAGTGGCTGCCATGTTTGATCCAAGCTTCGAAGAGCTGCAGGGGAAGCTACGGCAGATAATGGAAGAAGCTACTGCACTTGCAGCAGGAATTCGCGCATGGATGCTTCTATCCAAAGAGGGCTTACCTATTTCTTCAGCTGTTCCTCAAGGGCTGGAAGAGGCGGAAATCGCAGCAATGGCGGCATCAATCTTGGGAGTTGCAGATCTCGCTGCTGAGAGAATGGATCAAGGAATACTCGAAGAGATCCTTCTCACAAATGAGAAGGGTCTAATGATTATGAAAAGTGCGGGTGAAAAAGCAATACTTGTTCTTGCAGCAGGTAAAGGGGTCAAAACAGGACTTCTAGTGTACGCTGCCAATACAGCAGCTGAAAAGATTGCTCCTCTGCTTTAGTTTTCAAGGTAACGAAGTAACCAGTATATTGTTTGTAAAACAAAAATCAAATTCTGGTCAGACCTATATAGGTGTGATAGAGCCCAATTGTCTAGGAAGAAATTACTTCCGGTAGCAATGAGTCGTCCGCTATTATTGTTTTCGAGTCCCACGATTACTGATCTTCTATCGGAGTAATAAGTTCCGTTCTCATCCTGAATAATCACATCTTTCCATGCAATCCCATAGGAATTGCCAGAGAAATTTAAGGAACAGCCATTGTAATCAAATGCTTCAATATTTTCAGTAATCGGATGTTGAATCAGATCTGTGATTAATTCAGTGGATTCAACTCCATTAACCGCTACTGAAAAGAGAGGAATGTCATCATTGTTTAGAGTAATATTAAATTGAGAGAACAATTCATTCGCATGGGTTTGATCAATAGATGAATTTGAAAGTCCTACTAAGAGTAAACTGCCTCCATTCTCATAATAACTTGAATAGACTGTCAACTCTTCAGGAGTATATGAAAAAAGCTGGAGTGTCTCAAAAGAGAATCCATCTATAGAATATGTCCAAGTACATGGGTCGAATACGAATACAGAATCATACAATGAAAAAACTTCTAGACTAATGTTATCAGGATGCCGTAGTTCATCAACTGCTATACCAACAGTGGTCAATATTCTATAGAGTTTCCTAAATTGGCCATATGAGGAATCAATTGACCAAGATGTATGACTGATATCAAAAGCCACTTCACGTAATGCTACAATCGCCTCAAACTCAAGTTCAAGTCTTAATTCTAGATATCTAGAAGCTGTGATTGAAATCAATGCTTGGAGATCTTCGATTGTATTTGAAGATTCCACTCTAATATCAAAATAGAAATCACCACTTTGGTTCAAGTAGATAGAGGATGGTCCTTTTATCCACTTTGCAGCTACACCTCGATAGCTTAGAGAAAATGAAGCATTGGTCGATGCAAATACGGAAACATGAATTCTCGAGGTATGGTTAACGAAGAATCGTTCAAATGAAAATGGACTCTCTGTAGGAGTAATAGCAAAAAGGAGTGGCAACCCATTTTCTTTCTCTGAGAAATCAATATAGAGTAGGCTTGTTTCCAAATCAAGAAGCCCTGCTCCGACTTGCCATTCTTCATATTGAAGATTAGATGCACCAATCATTATGGCAGCTTTAATCATACCAGGAGTCCAAGTCCAACCGTTTGTTAGACAATGTGTAATAATACTAGCCACACTGGCTGTGACAATTGGTGCTGCAAAACTTGTTCCTAAAACCGTATTACCATTTATTTGATAGTCACCCCTAGCTGATATATCAGGCTTCATTATGCGATTACGTAATGGACCAATTGCTGAGAAAGAATATGGTTTATTCGCTTCATCTACTGCCGCTACAGCAATAACTTCTGGGTAGATTGCAGGGGATTCAACTGAGCTCCCAGCAATTCCATTTTGTCCATTGTTTCCTGCAGCTGCAACGATGGACACTCCTTGATTAAATGCCCATCGAATGATATCACCAATTGAGTCATTATAGACAGGGGTAATTCCAAGGCTAAGATTGATGACACTGCAATTCTCTTCGAGAACTGCCCACCGAATTGCTTCAATAACTCCGGTACGAGTGGCTATATCACTTGAGTCAACAACCTTTGCGTTTACAATAGCAGCATCAGGTGCTTCCGATGCAATGATGCTTGCAATGTATGTCCCGTGGGTGACCCCGCCAGGCCTACTGTCTGTAGTTGCGTTATCAGTTTCAAGATATCCTAGTGATGTGTTCACAAAACTCTTTGCAGCCACAACACGTGATTGAAGCTCTTGGTTGATATTAATTCCAGAATCTATAATTGCTACACGGACAATTAAATCGGAATCAGAATATGTTGGAGGTATCACATATAGACTAGCAATACTTCCTATAATGAGAATAGTAGATAGAAGTAGCACAGTTCCCCTTCGTCGTTTGGGTTCAGAAACTTCTTCCACTGTAAATCTCATCATCCCTAGTCATTTTGTTGAGGTTTTTCTCCAAATACTCCCAATGAAACGCTACATAAAGTCTGTGCGGAATAAGCAATCGTAGTCATGATGCAAACCAAATGCTTAATTCGGTTTCAAATTCTATGAATTTGAGGTTGACCCTTTTGGTTATGGAAGATCCAGACATTATTGAACTTGAAGAAGCGACAGGAATCGGAATCTTCGAACCCGGAACTTTTTTGGAGGGTCAAATCGATAATAATCAGATGCTTGGTGTATTAGGTTACACAGCCTTGGGCATGATTCTCATGGTTATAGCAACAGTGGTTATCATGATTCCGCTGTTGGCGACGCCCTTAATCGTGATTGACATTTATAGTGGGTATATTTACATTGACCCACTAGCAATGCTGATTATGACTTTTGCAGAGATTGCATTTGTCATACCTCCAATGTACTATATAAGAAAAAACGGACTTCCAAAATCAGCAATAGGCATCAAAAACATGATTTCACCTCTTGACATCATTTTTGGATTAGCTGTCGGAGCGATAATGCTGGGCGCAAACATATTGATTTCGTGGTTTATTACAGAAGCAACAGGTCCAGCTCCAATAGGAGAGGACCTTCTGGTTGCTAGAAATTGGCCAGAAATGATTGCTTGGATAGTCGCAATGTTAGTCTTTGTGGGTTTCACTGAAGAGCTCATTTTCAGGGGATTCATGCAGAGAAGAATGGAGATGTATTTTCGAACTCGTGGAACGTCAAATTACAAAGTCATAGCCCTTGTAATTAGCAGCTTCATATTTGGTGCTATACACTTAGACATTGTTGGGCTACCAACGAGGTTTTTACTTGGTGTCTTCCTGGGATTTCTTGCTCAACAGAGAAATTACAGCCTTCTAGGACCATCTGTTGCTCACGGTGTTAACAACGCAGTTGTTGTTTTTCTGTCAAGTATACCATTTCTTTTCTAAAAAAAGAGGGATCTGCTGGTAACAGACCCCAAAATTCATCTCAAACGATTTGAGCATTGCTCATTGTAAATCTTATGCCCCGTACTTGAAAGCCACCTTGATATTTGCTCGAAATGCGGTTATTTTGTTGTCCGTCACTTTACACGTAAAGTGATCAACATCTATCCCTACAATGCCTCTGACAGTTTTTGCTGCAACTTCGAGAGCATTCATACAAGCATCTTCCCAACTTTTGGGTGACTCTCCGATCAATTCAATTACTTTTACAACACTCATGAATCTATCGAACCTCCTTGTGAATACTAACCTACTGATTTTAGAACTTAAGGCTCTTATTACATATCTAGCA
>PJET01000181.1 GCA_002825515.1 Candidatus Thorarchaeota archaeon MP11T_1
ATACCTGAAACCTGTAACAGCAAGGAAATGAAAATATTGAAAATTGCAACTATTGGCGTTCCATTTAATGGAGATGGAACAGCTCCTGATGTTGAAAATCCTGCTCAATCGTTTAGAGATGAAGGATTGATTTCCCTACTGAAGAATAAAGGACATCATGTAACTGATATTGGTGATCTAACCATTCCTTTGTGCACGAATGAGATAGATTCGACGACAAAGGTACTCAATTTTGATGTTTGGAGAGATGTGTCTCTTGGATTATCGAAGACACTAGTTGATGTGCTGGATAAGGAAACTTTTCCGATTGTACTTGCTGGAGACTGTAGCATTCTAATGGGCATTTTTGATGCATACAAGACAAGAGAGTTTCCACTGAATCTCTTCTTTCTTGATGGACACGCTGATTTTCACAACACAGACACTTCTCCAACAGGCGAACCCGCAGATATGGAATTGGCTGCTCTAACGGGATATTTACCAAAAGAAATCGTCACCATGACGGGTAGAGGTCCACTACTAGATGAGAAGAATGTTATTGCATATGGAATAAATGAACATGACTTAATTGAAAAATCGAATATTGAAGTAATTAATCGCAAGTTGGTCTCTGAATATGGAATCAAACCTACGTTTGACAAAAGTCTTACATCAATACAAAATCCCAACTTGCCAATCTGGCTCCATTTTGATGTTGATGTTTTGGACAAAGAGATAATGCCGGCCATTCATTATCCGGTTGAAGATGGTCTTTCATACGACGAGGTCCTTGAAACTCTCACACTACTAATGAAAACAAACAGAATGGTTGGAATAAGCATTGCCTGTTACCATCCGAATTTGGATTTTGATAGAACTGGAATGAAATTACTTCTCTCACTATTTAATGAAATCTTCTAATCGATCTCATTAGTCGAGAGATTTTCGAAACTAGAATTCCGGCGGCATTGAATTGGGAGGGGACTTTCCTCGACCCTTACTCTTTCTCAATAAGATACTGAGATATTGTTGATTCAATCGTTCGTTTCATTCTCTACGAAATCAAGAGCCTTGCGTAGTTTCTCGAGCGATAGATTACCCCCTGAACAGATGAGTCCAACCTTCTTGTCTTTCAGACGCTCGCGAATCTTATAGGCAGCAGCTAAAGGCGCTGCTCCAGCTCCCTCAGCAAGAGTGTGTGCGCGTTCTATCATCCAAACTGTAGCTCTCATGATATCTTGTTCACTGACGAGAATGAAGTCATCCAAATGTTCCCTCAAAATTCTCTGGGGAAGCTTGAAGGCAGTTCCTGTTGAGAGCCCCTCAACAGATGTACGGTTGGGACGTTCTACAAGTTTCCCCAGTTTCCAAGAATCATGTGCCGCGGGAGCAGCTTCAGACTGAACAGCAATAACCTCGATCTCAGGATTGATTGACTTGGCAGCAATACACGTTCCTGAAGCTCCGCTCCCTCCTCCTAATGGCACAATGATTGTTTCAATACTGGGCTCCTCCTGAAGCATCTCAAGGGTTTCAGTGGCCACACCTGCAATCAAGTGTGGTTCATCCCCTGAGTGAATATATCGATAACCATGCTTCTCTGCCAATTGTTCGCTGTGGATTCTTGCATCGTCGAATGTCGCTCCATGAAATACTATCTCAGCACCCAATGCTTTCATAGCCGCTACTTTTCCAGGGTTAGACTTCTCGGGCACGACAACAGTGGCCTTCACACCGAAGATCATTGAGGCATAAGCAACCGACTGGCCATGATTCCCAGTGGAAGCAGCAATGACTCCTCTCTCCTTCTCTTCATCTGTGAGTTGTGAAACCAGATTAATCCCTCCACGTACTTTGAAGGCTCCCACTGGTTGACAATTCTCATGTTTGATGTACACGACTGTCCCAACTAATTCATTGATAGCTGCATAGCTTTGCAATGGTGTAGGTTTCAGGTATGGACGAATACGATTCTGGGCAGCAAGTACATCTCGAAACGTTGGAATCTTCATCTTAATTTCCCTGCCGTTTCATCATTCACATCAAGGTTACTAATAAACCGTTTAGTGATTGCTTGCTTTGTCGTATAGCAGGATACGCTCCAGACAATCTACTCTCTCAATTCAGTTCTTGAAATTCTAATGGGCCGGATAACAACATACTATTTTGGTGGTAATATTCTCTATTTTGGAGTCATCAAACTAGATGAGTCCAGATATAGTTTCTATTTCGCAGAATATATTCAGTAATGGTTATCTCTTCTACAAATGCAGCTTTTCGGTCTCGTTTATCCTCCAATTGATTTGTTCTTTCCTTTGAGGTGGTCTTCTTGGCCATGAAACCCCCTCAGACAGATGCAAGTCTTGGAAATAGTTCTAAAGCACCTTTTCGAGCGATTGCCCGAAGGTATTCTTCATCGAAACCATCGAAAGATTTCAAGTCGCTCAGGACAAGTGAAGCCATCAACCTCGGAGCCGCACCCAGGTCAGTTCCCAGAACAATGTGAGATGGATCCAACAACTCCTTGAGAGTGCTAAGAGAGCTAGGTGTTGTCACCGCAGTCGTGTCATAGTACATTTTTTGCAAGAGGCGCAGCCCTGTTACAGGACCCTGTTTTCTGATTATCAGGTCATAGAGTGACCGCATCATCTTGACCTTGTCACGTTGTCGATATTCTAGGATACTAATTCTCCACGCCAGATACGGAACTACTCCGCCACCGTGTGAGAGGATGAATCGGATGTTTTTGTACCTGTCAAGTGCTCCACTGTAGACCATGTTTGCGACTGCTCGAGTTGTGTCAAAGGGCCACTCAATGTGTACAACTGGGACATCGGGTTTTATCATTTCAGCGAATGGTGGGTTATTAGGATGGACAAAGACAACAGTCTTACGCCTGTTCAGCTCGGCAAAGAACTCCTCAAGCTCAGGGTCTCCAAGGTATATTCCGTCAGAGTTTGATAGCAGAACCACACCATCAAGATGAAGCTCGTCCATCGCGAACTCAAGCTCTGCAAAGGCTGCTTCTATATTGGGTAAAGGTACTGATGCTAACGCACCAAAGCGAGTGGGATATTTTCGTATCATCTCTGCGAGGCATGTGTTCGTTTTTCTTGCCAGATCTTGGAAGAACCCATTATCCTTGACATGCACACCAGAGAAGGGGATGGAGAGAATGGCTTTCTCGATTCCGACTTTATCCATATCCTTCAAACACTCATCCGTAGTGTATGTTGGAATGGGGACTCCCGAGAGTTCTGTGATACCTTTCTCGGCTAGAGCTTTAACGTAGAAATCTGGTATGATATGATGATGCAAATCAATCCAGTCATAATCATCTGACATTGTTTCAACCACACATATTCGAGTTCGACTCGGATTCATGTATTGAGTCGTTACGGGCGCTTATTAAATTTTCGAATATGACTCGAATTCGAATTCTTTATATCCGTGGCAATCATATTCAGAATTGAAGATGAGAAAATCCAAAGCTAAACAATCGATTGTTGAAACGGCTCAGAAGCTGATTGAAAAGAAGGGTTACTCCAACATCAATGTAAACGAAGTGGCCTATGTTGCCAAAGTGAGTGTAGGTACAATCTACTATCACTTCCCTAACGGGAAAGTTGACATCCTCGCAGAGATCATGTCTCAAAAGGTTGAGGGATATGTGGAGGAGTTCAATCGACAAGTGGGTGTGGAGAAAGTCCTTGAGATGAACATGAATATTGATGACACACTTCGTTGGTTTTTGAAGAAGGTCATAGAATTCCGTAGAACAGACAGGCAGTTTCTCGCAGCTATACAGAGCGAGATGTTCGCGAATCCAGATGATTACATGAAGCTTGTCAAGAAGTATCAGAGTACTGATGGACTACAGCAGGCGATGGGTGTACTATCTGAAGTCATAATGAAAACAGAAAAGGCAGAGAGTCTGGGAAAAGTAGGAGAGAAGCAGGACAGAATTCTAAGAATCGTGGGTCTAATGATGATCTATCAGATTATCTTCCCAGGCTATTTTGGTGATGATGACGATTTTGTCGACTTGGCAGTTGGATTGTTCATCAAGATATTGAAATCTCGAGATGCGGAGTGAAGTTCAATGTCAATGCAGAGAAATTCAGCTATAGAACTCGAGAAACTGTTCAACGAACAAGGATTTGAGGAATTCAAATGGATTGATCCAAAAGAGATTGTGGTTTCACACTGGGTGCGAATGAAATGCAATTTTGGCTGTGAGGACTACGGAGGAGCTTCATGTCCTCCAAACCTCCCCTCTGTTTCTGAAAGCCGGATGTTCTTCAAAGAGTACAACGATGCTTGGATCTTCAGATTCACAAGGGAGAGCGGAGAACCTTCTGAGGAATACAAAAGTTGGTTGGAACAGGTTAAGAGAGATTTGCTCAAACTCGAGCGCGAGGTATTCCTAGAGGGGTATGTCAAGACATTCCTACTCACTGTTGGAAACTGTTCACTATGTAGTGAGTGTGTCAACAACAGGGCAGACTGCAAACATAAGAATCTTGCACGACCTGCACCAGAAGGAATGGGAGTAGACCTGTTCTCCACTGTATCAAAATTGGGACTTCCAATCAAAGTTCTGAAGGATCGCTCAGAGATAGTAAACCGTTATGCAATATTGTTGGTTCAATAGTAGTCGGTTTCCACACTCCCTGTTTCACATGCTTTATGCTTTGAAATGGGAAGTTATATTGTTTCGACTCAATATTATGCAAGGTCATTCATCTACGGTTTCAAGACAGCTCTTCTTGCTTAAGCCAAAGAGATTATATCTACAGAGGGGGTTAGGTATGATAACATACCGACTGGTCGGTATGATTCTGTAGGTCAAGCGGTAAAGGAAGCAGTGTGGAGTGAAAGCTGATTCGAAGATTGACATACTTACTAGCCTTACTTCATCCCGACTCATACGACGTTTTCTATTAGCCATTACTAAAAATTGTACATCAGATGGTGATACTCGTCTAAATGTAGCACTGGATTTTATTGCTGGTAAGAGAAGTAGCGTATGCAGAACATGCAGGATTTCAACATATCTTCTTCGTGTGATACTGGCAATTGGTGCCAAGGTTTTCGGAACAACCTCAAATATCATTGAGGAGGGTCTTAACGATGATATATTCAGAAGATCTATGTCAAGTATTGTTAGCGGATTAGCGAAATTTGGAGTGACTAAACCATTTACACCCGGAGCTCCTTTTCAGATAGTTTGGAATGTGACAAAAGCCTGCAACCTAAGGTGCAAGCATTGCTACGAGAGCGCAGGTCTGAAGGGTCAGTATGAGCTATCAACTGAAGAGGCGCTTGCAAGTATTGACAAAATGGCTGATGCTGGTGTTGTATTCTTAGCGTTCTCTGGAGGAGAACCCACAATAAGATCCGACATTCTTACTCTAATTAGAAGAGCAACAGAGCGAGGAATATATGTTGCAGTTGCCACGAATGGAATAACGTTCTCTAATCCCGAACGGGTTCGGCTTTTCAAAAACGCAGGAATGAAATTTGTACAGATTAGTATTGACGGATCTAACGCCAAAACGCATGATAATTTCAGAGGTGTTCCAGGATCTTTTGATAAGACAATTGAAGGGGTCATGAATTGTGTGGCTGCGGATCTGTTTGTCGAAGTATCTACAACCGTGACTCGACACAATATTGGTCAAATTCAAGATGTTATCAAATTATGCGAGGATCTTGATGCCAGATGGCTCATGCTTTACAATCTAGTACCTGTTGGTAGAGGGGCTGAGTTAATTGATTTGGATCTTACACCATTTGAACGCGAATACCTTTTGGAAGTATTGTGGCGTAGGGCTTCTAGCAAGCATAAGAGTTCACTAGAGGTATTAACAACAGCACCACAGTTTGGTAGAGTTGCATCTGATACCAAATTACTGTGTTCAAATCAGGATGAGGTGTTGGCTCCCACTCATTTCAGCAATACTCGATTCCCGTCTAAAATGCAACGCCTTACAGAGTTTATTGGTGGTTGTGGTGCAGGTCGTTTCTATGTTTCACTTGAGCCAAATGGCGACATCTATCCATGCGTCTTTTTCCCCCATATTGAACCCATGAAGATTGGTAATATTATGATGGATGATCTTGAATCAATATGGACTCACTCTCCTCTACTACAAAGATTAAGAAACAAGGACCTTTTGAAAGATGCTTGCGGAAGTTGTGAAAAACGGTACGTCTGCGGTGGTTGTCGAGCTCGTGCTATTAGTTATTTTGGAGATGAATTAGCTCCAGACCCGGGTTGTATTCACAACACGGACCACTGGGACAAATTGACTGGAATGTGCACAGCAGATCTGGAATTCTTTTTGCGGGTTTCGAATTCAATGATTGAAGCCAATTTTGTGGAGGGATGAACAATAGCCAAAGTTCTACTCACAGTCCCTCAATCAAATTGTGCCATCACTGAATCATTAGAGTATACAAGTCCTCCTTTAGGAATCGGATACGTTGCGAGCTATATCAGAGACTATGGGAATCACGAAGTGAAAATACACGATGGGCTCCTCCGTCGGTCCAACGGTTCAGATTTTGCCAACATCCTATCCTCATTTTCTCCTGATGTGGTCGGTATTAGTGGACAAACAACACCCTCCATCCACGAAGTATACCAGACTGCAAAAGTTGTCAAAAACCATAATCCCTCAATTCTTGTTGTTGTTGGAGGAGCCCACGTGACCTTTCAGGATGAACAGGTACTCAGAGATTGTCCAGAAATTGATGTAGTTGTGAGAGGAGAGGGCGAGGTGACTATGAATGTACTTCTAGAGGAAGTCAATGGAAACCATTCATACCAAGGAGTAGCAGGAACCACGACTCGAGCAGATGGAACTATTATAAGAAATCCCGACAGACCTTATATTCCCGATCTGGATAGCCTTCCGTTTCCAGCCTATGATCTTCTAGGTCTTCATCATTATTTTCCCAAAGGAGACAGGTTTGCCCCAATGATAACAAGTAGGGGGTGCCCATATCAGTGCACCTTCTGTTCATCATCAAGAATTACAGGAAAACGATGGAGAGGGAGATCTCCAACAAACGTAATTCAGGAGCTTCAATTTCTTCAGGACAGATACGGTGTTCGAGATGTAACATTCATTGATGATTTGTTCACCTTCGACCACCAAAGAGTTTCTGATATTTGTACAATGATGAATAAAGAGGTGGATAATGTCACATGGACTTGTTCATCAAGAGCTGACATCATGTCAAGACACCCTGAAATGGCTAATTGGTTAAAGGAAGCAGGTTGCCATACCATCTATATCGGGGCTGAATCAGGCTCCCAACGAATTCTTAATACAATTAAGAAAGGAATACGGTTAAGCCAAATTATCAAGTCTGTTGCATTAGCAAAGAAAGTTGGTTTGCAAGTTGTTCTCTCGTTTATTTTGGGAATACCAGGAGAAACTGAAGAGGATATGCGTTCTACAATTGATTTTGCCTGCAGACTTGATCCGGATTTTGCGCAGTTCACTATTTGTACTCCATATCCTGGCACTCCATTGTATGATGAAGCAATGGAAAATGGTTGGATATCAGATTCTGATTGGTCAAAGTTCACTGTTATAGAACCTGTCTTGAATCTTCCAGAACTGTCGCGGGCTACGATTAAGAAGCAGCTTACGCGAGCATATTACAAATTTTACTCAAGGCCAAGCCTCATCTGGAAACAAATCAAAATGAAGAATCTCGATTTCTTCAAGGTAGTGTTTAGGACTATACTCAATAGATACAGGAAGTGATGTTTCATGTTCCATTTGAAAAAGCGTGAAACTAAAGAGGATGTCAATAGTATAGTAGGTCTGGTTGTAATGGCCGAACCAGATACTCGGGAAAATATTGTGAATGAGTCCTTCCGCCAATTTATTGAAAGATCCTATCATAAGGTCAGCATTGATAGTATCTGTTCAGAGTTGGGTATCTCAAAAGGTGCTGTATTCCATTATTTCAACTCGAAATATGATCTTGCTTGTGAGTCACTTCTTCAAGGATTCAATAAACTCTGGAGCCCTCATCTCAAACAGATAATTGAGAAAGGAACACCTCAAGAAAAACTCATTCAATTCATTCGAAGCTCGGTTCAGATGTTTATGGAACATCCTACATTTCGCAGACTATCATATGAGGTATACGAGGAGGGCACCAATAGGAAAGATCGATGCAATGAATGGATAAAATCCTATAAGGATCATATGAACCTCGCAACTAGGCTTTACGAAGAGTGTGGAGTGTCAAATCCCGAGGGAAGGGCACGTATCCTGATTGCCGCATTGGAGGGTTTTTCATTCTTATTCATCTCGGAGGGTTCTGAAGACGACCTAGATACTGAAACTATTTCTAATGACCTTGTACAATTGTTTGTACCCATGTAATCGAGTTCTAAGAGAATTGGGAGAATAAGAAAAATACACTCAGCTATTTTGAAAGGTACTCGGTCATTCTTACAACAGGGACTATTGAAACATTGGCTCTTCTAGGATGTTTGGTTACT
>PJET01000182.1 GCA_002825515.1 Candidatus Thorarchaeota archaeon MP11T_1
AATGCTGAAGATTGGTATACAAATGTAGCAACGCAAGATCCAGGTGATGATAGTATTGTATTCACAGAGCCATATATTGATCCTTCAGTTGGTCTCGTAATATCTATGGGTAGACCTGTGAGGTTTGACGATGGAACACTGATTGGTGTTGTATCAGCTGACGTTACAATGGCTACGATAAATGAGAAAGTACTGAATCTTGAAGTACTCAGCAACGGGTATTCGTATCTTCTCGATAGATCTGGAGTTGTTGTCGCTCATCCTGACCTTGGTGTCTTTGACGATCCACTTCCTATTGAGATGCTTGAGTTTGGTTCTCTAACCAGTTCTGAAGCTGAAACATTCAATGATTTACTTACTTCCACAGTCCTAGCAGAGGAATCAGGCTTGGAAGAATTTCAGAAGAATGGTCAGCTATGGCATATGGCTTTTGTTAACGTAACGAACACAGAGTACGTGTTGGCGATAATAGTTCCTGATTCCGATGTTGTCGCACCAGCAATAGCAATGCTCAATCTTGTGGCGACTCAGACCATTATACTCACAATTGCGCTTGGTGCTGTTTTAGCAGTAGTAGCAGGAGTTGTGACTGTTGTTTCATATCGGAGGGCGCACTCAGTAGTTGAACCAATTTCTGAAATGACTCGTCTTGTTAGAAAGATGGCAAAACAAGATTTCACACGAGGAGTTTCGACTGCAGGAGCTATGTATGAAGAGGTTGGAACAACTGTCGATGCATTGCTTTCTTTCCAGGAGGCTGCACGATTTGGAAATCAAGCCTTCATACGAGGTGACCTCAACAGAGCATTGGCAAACTACCAGAATCTCTTGGAAATCAGTCGTAGACTTCAAATTGAGGAAGGAGAGCAGACCATGCTTCTCAATATTGGAAACGTATTCCGACAACGTGGGGATACTGGCAATGCTCACGATTACTATGAACAATCAATGGTCATTGCAAAGAGGTTGCTGGAGAAATCCAAGGAAGATGGCGCAGATGAGAAGGATGCCATGGTTAGAATCGCATCTCTCTACCATAATATGGCACTCGTTGAGATGGACAGTGGACACGCTGACAAATCAATGAGTCTCCTAGAGGATGCGGAAGCAATTGATCGAACATTGAACAATGCCTATGGTTTAGCAAGAAGGTTTGATGCGATGGGACTAGTCATGATGCGTGATGGTCGCTACAGTCAAGCCCAGTCAAGGTTTGATGAGGCAAAGGAGACAGCCATATCAATTGACTACACTAGAAGCCTTGCATACATTAACTACCATGAAGGTGAATTGTATCACGTTCAAGGCAAGTGGAAAAAAGCAGAGGATGCCTACAACCAAGCAATCTCTTTCGGTCAGGAAACTGATGAACTCTGGTTGGTTGTATTTGCACTTCAACGACTGGCAGATGTTCTTGACGAGCGAAATAAACCTAGTCATGAAACACGAAGGAAGGCTGAGAAACTTAGAAGATCTATTATGTTCAAGAAGAGTGTTACATTCGTTATTGATTCCTCAGGAAGTATGCAGGCTCAGAATCGAATACGAGCTGCAGTGAAAGGTGCTCTTGAGATTCTTCATGAGCAGGTTAATCCTCAAGATGCCGTCTCAGTTATTGTCTTCAACTCATCCTATAGGGAACTTCTCCCACTCACAATAAAGGGTGAGCGAGAGGGAGAAGACAATCCAATTATTAGAACACTTCAGTCGCTGAAGTACCCGAATTATGCTACAGCATTCTATGATGCTCTTGGCAGAGCTCTGGAAGAACTTGAAAAAATCGAGTCCAGTGAGCATAGGTGGGTCATTGCCCTCACTGATGGGCAAGATAACAGCTCCAAGAAATACTCTCTAGATGTTCTAGAAGGAATTCTTACAGAAAGCGACCGCATGAAGAGAAAACGTCCGCTCACAATTGAAGGTTTTATTCGAGACCATCACCTTGATGTCAATCTACTTATCATTGGTGTTGGACAAGAGTTGAGTGACTGGGCAGACACGAAACGGCGGATCAAATCAGCCCGAACAGGGAAACCTATCACAACTGAGGAGCTTTTGGAATCAATCTGTAACAATATACCTCAGGGTCAGTATATTTCAGTTGTAGATAGTATGAATGTTAGGTTGGACATCGAACGAGCATTTGAGAAAGTAGGAGTCTTGATGGCACAGCTAGAAGTCGGAGGGACTACTACAGATTACTGAAGGAGGTGTAAAGAGAATGGTACAATCAACAACCCAAACCAAGAAGAAAGGAAAATTCCGAACAAATGTAATCATGACCTTCCTAGTAATCTCACTAGTTTCTCTCACTGCAACGGGTGTGATATCACTAACCTTTGTAAATCTAATAGGAAACTCTACTAGAGATCAGAGCTCTGATGCGTTGCAAACTCAGATTCAGACTAATATGGATGAAACTGCCCAGAAAACAGCACTTGTAATCAATCAGAAGCTTGCAAGTGCAGAGGGTATGATTGCAGCTGCAGCTGAAGAGCTGGAGGCACTATTTGAAACAGGATCAACCTATGAGTATCGAGATGTCTACTATGACCTCTTGTTCGAAGATGATTCTGTGTCTCCTGCACCAGCGGATAATCACTACGATGCCGAATACGATCTTAATGTCTCTTGGGATTACAGTAGTTGGTATATTGCAAACACCGATTCCACAAATTACAATTCCACTTATGCGGATATACCTACAAATGCTGACAAGCTTGGTCGTGTATCAAATATCGATTATATTTTCAAAGCAATACACAACCAAGTGGATTTCAGATGGCTCTATATCGCCTTTGCTGACGATGGATTGTTCATCAATTATCCAGGTAGCATATTGGGTCCGATATCAGATGCTGCTAGAATAGCAGAACCATATGATCCAAGAGGAGAGTATTGGTACCAGACAATCTGGGCTGGCAATGGTGACATGGTATTTGTTGAACCATATTATGATGAGTTCGACAATGTGCTTCTGATATCTATCGGAAAAGTAGTATATCGGAACACCATACCATTTGCAGTTATCTCTGGTGATATCACAATTGAGGATATCAAAGAGAAAATCATCAATGTGCAAGTGTTGGAGAGTGGATACGCGTTCCTGTTGGAATCAGCAGGAGGCGTGGTTGCGCATCCAGAGGTAGAAGACGATGATTACCTCCTTGGACTTCCAGATTTGCTCGATGTAGAAGTCAATCCCGATTTCTCCCCAGCATTGACCCAAGCTAACGTTGACCAGATTACAAATGTAGCTGCTGATACATCAGGAACGCTACGATACACTCGTGGTGGAACTGAGCACATTCTTGTATTCACACAAGTAGGTAAAGGAAACTACATCTGCGTGATTTCAGTTCCTCTTAATGAGGTGCTAGAGAGCATACCTTTACTGGAGGCACGTATCGCAGAACAGAATACAGCAGCAGCGTCATACATCATCTTGGTCACAGCAGCAGGGATAATGATTGCTGGAGTAGTTGCAGTTGCCATTTCGAATACTATTACAAGACCATTGCAGTATTTGATGGACCTTGCAGAGAGAAATGTTGCAGCGAGAATACGAGATCAACCCCTTGACACAACTGATCTCCAAGTCGATGCGACATACATTGCTCAAGATGATGAGATAGGTGAACTCGCTCGTGCGTTTCAAGGAATGCTTGAATCAATCCGTGAGGAAGAAGAGTAGTTCACACTGCACCTAACAAAACAAGCATGGGTGAACGTATTGGTAGAAGAAACCTGGTCAGTCGATAAATCAAGAATAGTTTATGGTGTAAATCGGAATGATCTCCACTTTCTAGACATATCTGAAGATGGTGACCTAAGTCTTCGTCTTCGTGACAAGTCTATTACATTCAAACATATCATTGAGAGAATCAAGCAAATGAACGGTGACTCTCCAGGCTATGCTTCCTCGTTTACTCTAAGAGTACCACAGCTGGTGACATATCAAGTCAAGAAACTAAGAGCTGTATTCCAAAGAGCAATGGAAGAGCTTGATTATAATGGTAAGTTCATTGGAATTTATCCAGTGAAAGTCAACCAACGAAAAGATTGCGTCACTGCAGTCCTCCGCTCAGATTCTGACTATGGTTTGGAAGCTGGAACAAAGGCAGAACTCCTACTCATCAAGAAGGTCATTGAAAGCGAAAAACATAGACCTATCGTTTGCAATGGAGCAAAGGATCCCAAATACTTGAAATTGATTAGGGAATGCATAGAGGAGGGTTACAACATTGCTATATCAGTCGAATCTGTCCATGAAGCTCGCCTTATTGTGAGGAAATTCAAACCTGACCAAACCAATCTTGTGCTACGGATTAAACCATATCTATGTGTAGAGGGACACTGGTCCCATTCAACAGGAAGAGACTCAAAATTCGGCCTTAGTATTCATGATCTCTACGATGTTATTGAGCTGCTAGAACAGACAGGATTTGCAGAATCGGTTCAAACTATTCTTGCACATGCAGGTTCACAGATAACAAAGATTGAATCCTTTGAGAAATTTGGTAGACTTCTGGCAAAACTCTATGCAGAACTAAGAGGTACGGGACTGACCAATTTAGTAAACATTGATTTCGGTGGTGGACTGGCAATTGATTACACAAGTTCACACGCCTCAAATCTCATGTATCAGTATGCACATCTAATCCTGTCAGGAGTAAAAGCGCAACTCTCTGAAATGACCGTCAAGCATCCTCCCCCAAACATAATGATTGAATCGGGTCGTGGAATAACTGCTCTATCAACCATGGTCATTGTCGAGGCGCTCGAGGTACGTTCAATCTTTCCGCCTACAACCAGAGGATATGTTTCTGAAACCACTAGAGATGATGAGAAAGAGATTCTTGAGAATATCAAGAATGCGTCATCACTGAACGAGATTAAAGAGATCTGGAATAGCTTCCAAGAGAAATACGGTGGTTTGAATCTTGCAGGAATGAAATTCATCATGGAACAAGAAATGGTAACAGGCAATCTCGAGGATGCTGTGCGATCAAGATTGGTTGAACTAAATTTGAAATCCTATGAGATAGATGGATTGGTCAGAAGCTTTTGGCATCCAGAGCATATTGTCATCGGGAACTTTAGCATCTTCAATAGCATTGCAGATCATGTTTTAGTAAAGCAACATTTTCCAGTCATTCCAGTTCAAGACCTTCATGTGAAACCTCAAACAACTGTACGTCTTGTAGATATTACATGTGATTCAGATGGTGAGATAGCCCAGTTCTATAGACCGAGTACGGACAAAGTTTGGTTTGCAGAAGATAACAGACTCTTGACTACTCTTGAAGGGAAAATGGGTGAAGGTATTCCTGTTGGCAATCTAGAGAATATCCCGGGCTCTTGCTTTGTGCTTGCACTGACCGGTGCTTACCAAGATGCTATCGAAATGGATCATAATTTGCTTGGAGACCTCCCAGATGTAGAACTGCATCTTCAAGATGATGGAGAGTGGATTCTATCATGGGTCACAGGTGCAGAGTCAATTGAGGATCTCCTCAAAGATGTGGGCTATGCTGATATCAATGTGGACGAAGATCCGTATATGTGGGATTGAATTCTTATGAAAGATACAACCAGAACCAAATTCAATGAAGTTTGTAAATTCCTCTCTGGAAAACGTGTTCTTGTTGCATTCAGTGGTGGTGTTGATAGCACGGTCTTAGCTCATATTGCAAAGAACTGCGCTGCAGAAGTGTTTCTTCTTACTATCGTGAGTCCAACTGTCCCAGAGGGCGAGCTGCTACTTGCAAGAGATGTGGCAGATGAGTTAGGACTGGAGTTGAAAGAAGAATCATTCAGATGGCTTGAAGAAAGTAATCTTTCAGAGAATCTTGTTGACAGGTGTTATACATGTAAGAGAGCCCTTGCCAGTCGTTGGGTAAATAATGCACAGGAACTTGGGTTAGAGATGGTTATTGAGGGCACAACAGATACAGAAACAGAAGGGTATCGACCTGGACTTAAAGCTTTGAAGGAGTCTGGTGTGAATTCTCCATATCTCCAAGTTGGAATCACAAAGGCAGAGATTCGTGAATATGCTAGGGAGAACAGTCTTTCCATTGCTGACAAACCATCTGGAGCTTGCCTAGCTACAAGATTTCCATATGGGACTGCAATCACCAATGAACTGTTGACAATGGTGGAAAATGTCGAACGCTCTGTAAAGGATCTCTTTGGTGTAGAATGTGTTAGAGCAAGGTTTCATGGTGATCTAGTGCGGATCGAGGTTGGACAGAATGAGTTGGAAAAAATGTTCGATGTTGAAAACCTAGAACGTTTGAACAAGATAGCCAAGGATTCTGGTTTTACTTATGTCACACTTGACACTCAAGGGTATCGAACCGGAGCCATGGATGAAAGTCTATCGGATTAATTTCACACATAAGCGGAAGTTTGTCAAGTCGTTTCATTGAAGGACTGCAATTTCAGTTACTAGTTATGATTTCTTTTGCTATCTTTTCAAATGTATAATTTGCCTACTTGATGCAAATCAATTCGGTTTGTGGTTTTGAGAGGAATTCGCATCCTTTTCGTGTAATAAGGATATCCTCTTCAAGACTGACCTGACCGTAGTGTTTGGTCGTCACAGTGAACTCAAGAGTGAATACATTTCCAACCTCGACTACTCCTAGTGGACTATCACCATATCGTTCCCATTTTGGTCCTAGTAGAGTGCCTCCATCATGGGTGAATCGACCAATCTGATGACCTAAAGCATGCTGATATTCCTCATATCCCGCAGCCTTAACAAAATCACGAACAACTGCATCAACCTCATATCCAACTGCACCCGGTCTAACAAACTCAGCTGCAGCCTGAATACCATCTCTGACTGTTTCGAATGCTTCCTGCACCTCAGAGGGAACATCTTTCTTCTGTCCGAAGAAGAACATCCTTTGAATATCCGAGCAGTATTCATTGTATTTTACACCAAAATCGAAGTGGAGGAGATGACCATTCTTCGTCCTATTCTCAGTGGGACCTGCATGTCCAAACTGTTTGGTTGGACCTGCATCAACAGCTGGACAATTAGCCTCCTCCCAAGCACTTGTGACTCCAAATTCCTTCATTGATTGATGGAAAAAGTCATAGACCTCAATCTCCGTCATCCCAACCTTAACGAACTTCTTAGCTCTTTCAAAGACTTTCTCGGTTATCTCGACTGCACTAAGTATTCTTGAAACCTCTTCTGTAGTCTTCCGGCCTCGAAGCTTCTGTATGAAGTTCTCTGCAGATATCAAACGACCAGAATATGGAGTGTTTTTTAGATAGTCTTGAAGCAGCATGTGCATCCCCACGCTAAGACCGTCTGCAGCAACATCATTCACACTATAATTGATGGCAATCTTCTGTGGATCTATTCGAGATAGTTGTTTGACCAACTCATCTCTAATGCTAGTTGTATATGGGATGATAGTATCATAGATATCCTTGGCAGACACACCATCTTTGTCGAAGTTACCAACAATAGCAAGCTTCTCGTCTTCAGTAAATATTAATGCAGACTGCCAAACGAGCTCTCCTCCAAAGATGAGTTCAAGAACTGGGTCTGCCATTTGCGAGGTTTCTCTTATCCAGATGAGCCATGCATCTATATCAAGTTCTTTGAGTAGTTCACACGCTTGTTTTGCCTTCGATTTCTCCAATTCATACGTCATTTCAATCACCATGAGGTTGAATGACTGCCTTGAGTGAAATCTGCTTCTCTTGTGTTTCGAGGGCTTTCTGAGAGTCATCAAGAGAGAATCTATGTGTGACTAGATCCTCGAATGGAAATCTGTCATAATTGTCACCAATAGTCTTTATTCCTTTATAGACATGGAGAGTTCTAGAACCCCAGACTGTCTTTATGTCCAGATGCTTCTTATTCATCAAGTGTGTATTAATCTCGGTTGTTCCATGGTCTGTATATTGACCACAGATTGTGTAACTTCCGCTTTCTCGAACGAGTTCTATTCCTTCTGGAATTGCGTGGGGGTTACCAGTTGCTTCATATACAATGTCCGGACCATGACCTCCCGATATCTCTTTCAATTTGTCTTTTCGTTCGTCCAAGGTTGTTTCTCCGATGTTGAGAACATCTGTCACTCCAAACTTCTTAGCCATCTCAAGACGGTTCTTTGCTTTGTCTAACACGGTGACAGTCGAGGCGCCACTTATACTAGCAAGAACTGCAATCATAAGGCCTACTGGTCCAGCTCCCTGAATAGCAACATCAAGACCCCAAGTCATGGGACTCCTTAGAATGGTGTGCACAGCAGTGGGCATCGCGCACCCCACAGCACTAGCTCCATCAAAGCTGACATGATCAGGTAGCTTGATAATATGGGTGCCTGGAGAGAGGTATAGATATTCACTGTAACCTCCAATCAATCGCGGAAATTTCGTCGAATCCATAGTAATTCCATAGATTTTTCGATTCACACACTTTGTTGGAGCATCAGCTATGAGGCAATAATAACATGAGAAGCACGTCTGGGTAACATCA
>PJET01000183.1 GCA_002825515.1 Candidatus Thorarchaeota archaeon MP11T_1
TTTCGTCTGGTATTTTGGCAGTGTGTGGACTGTTCCCACTTCTGGGTTTTTCCTTTTTAATCTGCATTTCCTTAAGTTGACAGTGATACTGAGCATTCTCAATACACTCTATATTTTCGAATTAGTCAGATACTACCAAGGAGAGAGGTCTAAAATTCGTGTTATTATTGTTGGGCTCGCTAGCTTATTATTCCCTGATTTGCTAGTGCGGTCGTCTACCGTGCTTGTCCAGTAGCCATATTTTGGTATTATATGGCCAATTCCCATTCAGTTCATAGTAGGTATAATTCTCATCCATAAGATTCCTGGACCCGAGTTCGTAAGTACTCCTATTGATTAGTCCATCTGTACCTAGCAAAGGACATAAGAATAATACAACCAATCGAATGATAATACAGGAGCGTCTAGAGACCATGGATATAACATTCAACATTGGCGGAGAAGCTGGCCAAGGTATTGACACAATTGGGGACCTATTGACTCAGGTCTTTGTCCAAGCAGGATTCTATACTTTCACAATCAAGGATTTCGAATCGAGAATTCGAGGTGGGTACAACTTCACACAGGTCCGGGTCAGTGATGAACCAATCCATGCTCCAGTTGATTATATTGATGTAATAGTTGCACTATCTCGTGATGCAGTTATTGCTCAACGCGATAGGCTAGTGGAAGAAGGAGTAATCATATTCGATGACACAATCGAGTTTGATGATCTTGAAGCATGTCATTATCAAGCACCACTCGAAAAGATAGCTAAAGAGATTGGAGGCAATGTTCGGATGATGAACGCTGCAGCTCTTGGTGCAATCCTTTCAGTCTTGCGATTTCCATTCAAACTTGCCGAAGAAGCACTTAATGCAATATTCGGAAGAAAAGGAGAAAAGATCGTAGGAGCAAACGTTGCTGTTGCAAAAGCTCTCTACGATATGACCACGGAGAAATTTGCAGGAAAATGTCGATACAATCTTGACACCCTCGAAGTAGGCCCAAGCAATGACAAGCTTCTACTTACAGGCAACAAGGCACTGGCGCTCGGTGCCATGGCTGCGAATCTCAAGTGGATTTCAGCATATCCAATGAGTCCATCCACCTCGCTCTTCATGGATATTATGTCCTACTCGCACGACATGAATATTGGTGCATTGCAGACAGAGGATGAGATTTCAGCAATTTGTATGGCAATAGGAGCTTCCTATGCTGGAGCTCGTTCAATGGTTACAACTTCTGGAGGTGGTTTCTCCCTGATGGTTGAAGCATTAGGACTTGCTGCGATGGCTGAGGTTCCTGTTGTAATCTATAATGCTCAGAGACCTGGTCCAAGCACAGGACTACCAACACGAACGGAGCAATCAGATCTTCTCTTCATGGCATTCGCAAGTCAGGGAGAATTCCCACGAATCATCCTTGCTCCCAAAGATCCACTTGAGGCATTCGATATTGCTATACGTGCGTTCAATCTTGCCGACAAGTTCCAGATTCCAGTAATGATTCTTGGTGACCAATATTTCGCTGATTCAGTCATGAATGTCCCACGAATTGATGTTTCAAACACCAAGCTGGATCGAGGAAAGATTGCCCAAGCTGATTCTGATTCCGACTACAAGCGATACCTATTAACTGATGATGGAATTTCACCACGAGCATTTCCTGGAGATGAAGGTAAGTCCATAGTGTCATCTGGGAATGTCCACCGCGAGGATGGTCACATCACTGAGAGTGCAGACATACGGAGCAATATGGTGACCAAATTCATGAACAAGCTTCCTGCAATCATGAATGCAATGAACCCACCCAGACTGTACGGCGATGAGAATGCAAAGATTACTCTACTTACTTGGGGTTCAACTTGGGGAGCTGCCAATGAAGCATTACAGATTCTAAAAGATGCAGGTATTTCTGTTAATCAGCTGCACTTTTGTGATATCTATCCGCTAAGAACTGAGAAGCTCAGATCGGTCCTCAGTAGATCCAAACAGATTATCGCAGTTGAGCAGAATGTCACATCTCAATTCGCTCAGATTGTCAAAATGGCTACGGGGATATCAGTTCACCACCATATCAACAAGTACGATGGGCGACCTATGACTGCGAGATGGATTGTTGATGAGATTAAGGAGGCTGGCATCAAATGACAACACTAGATCAACTCGAAGGACCTCAGAAGGTGACATGGTGCACGGGGTGCGGTAATTATGGAATTCTAGCAGCTATTAAAAAAGCGGTCGTGGAGCTTGACATTCCAGTGCATAATCTTGTGATTTCCTCTGGTATAGGGTGCTCAGGTAAGGCACCTCATTACATAGGAGGTCTCAATAGTTTTCATAATCTACATGGCAGACCAATTCCTGTTGCGACTGGAATTCACATGGCAAACAGGGATCTTGAAGTGATAGTCCACACCGGCGATGGCGATTGTCTAGGTGAGGGTCTGGGACACTTCGTACATGCGGCTCGACGAAATGTCAACATTGCTGTATTTATTCACAACAATGGTGTCATGGGTCTCACAAAAGGTCAATTCTCACCTGCTGCACCGAGAGGCTATATATCCAACACCTCGCCACCCCCTCCAGGTTCTCCCATGGACCCAACAAATCCAGTCGCATTGGCTATTACTGCAGGAGCGACATATGTTGCTCGAGGATTCTCAGGAGACCAAAAAGCTCTGGTGAATCTCATGGTTGAGGCTGTGAAACACAAAGGCTTTGCAGTTGTCGATATCTTACAACCTTGCATAACATGGAACAGACAGTTGACATGGAAGTTCTATAATGAAAATACTTACTCTCTACAAGACAATGGACATGACCCTTCCAATCGTCTTTCAGCTTTGGAGAAAGCTCTGACAGGTACCGGCAAAATACCAATCGGTGTTTTCTACAAAATAGATGCTCCTGACTTGGCTGCTAACATGTTTTTGCCAGAAGACGTACCTCTAAAGGACCACACGACGAATCTTAAGGACGTCCAACAGATTATTGATGATTTGATGATATAGAAGGTCTATATCATATCTTGCTAGAGGTCTTGAATATGAAAAAGACTAGAAGAGAGAAGGACTCTATCGGTGAACTAGATGTTCCTGCAGATGTTTACTGGGGAATCAACACACTACGTGCATTAATGAATTTCAAGATTAGTGGGCAGTCTTTCTCACCTGAGTTTATCCATTCTTTGGCTCAAGTCAAGAAAGCATGTCTTCTTGCCAACAGATCTGCTGGACTAATTCCTAATGATATAGCTTCAGCGATTGAAACTGCTATCGATGAGGTATTGCAAGGTAAATTTGACGACCAATTTCCCATTGATATCTTTCAAACTGGTTCAGGAACTCAGACCAATATGAACATGAACGAGGTCTTAAGTAACCGAGCCAATGAGATTCTTGGTCATCCTAGAGGATCTAAATCTCCTGTTCATCCAAACAATACCATCAATATGTCCCAGTCAAGTAATGATGTCATTCCCACTACGATGCATGTTTCAGCTTTGAAGATGATACGGGATATCCTCCTGCCTTCTCTTGATAGGCTTAGCGCGGAACTTGAAGTGAAGATTAAACAGTTTGAGGGTGTTTTGAAAATTGGACGAACACATCTACAAGATGCTGTGCCCATTCCACTCTCAACCGAATTCAGGGTCTACAAGGAGCAGGTTGATTCTGTAATTAATAGAGATCTTGCAAATGCAACAGAGAGCCTTTTGGTTGTCGCCATTGGCGGAACAGCTTTGGGAACCGGTCTCAACACACCAAAGGGATTTGCCAGAAAAGTCGTTAGTGAGCTTAGCAAGATGACTGGTTTCAAATTTCAAGTGAACCCGGTCAAAGCTGAAGGCATTTCCTCCCATAATGCAATCGTTAGAACAAGCAGTGCTTTGAGGTCGCTTGCCCTGGCATGTATGAAAATGGCAAATGACATTCGTTGGATGGGGAGTGGTCCAAGAGCTGGGCTTGGCGAACTCATATTACCCGAGAATGAACCAGGGTCTTCAATCATGCCAGGAAAGATCAATCCAACCCAGTCGGAGGCTCTAATTCAGGTTGCTCTTCAGGTGATTGGTAATGATGCAACAATTGCAGCAGCAGAAGGATTCGGAAGTACTCTTGACTTGAATGTCACAAAGCCTGTGATGATAGTTAATCTTCTTCATTCCATACGTATTCTGGGAAATGGAATTGACTCGTTCGTAGAGAATTGTCTTCAAGGTCTAGAAGTGAATAAGGATAGAATCGCTCGGCACCTTCAAGAAAGCCTGATGGTTGTGACTCGGCTAGCACCTGTCATTGGCTATGACAAAGCTGCTGAGATCGCCAAGATTGCTCATTTAACTGGAAAGACAATACATGAAGCTATCATAGAATTAGGGATTGAGATTAATGGAAACCTTGATGAGCTTCTAGACCCAACAAAGATGGTCTAATTAATCTCAAGCCGTACACGTTATAACTAAACGACACCCTTGTTATCCAGAGGTGAGCGACGATTTCATCTTTTAATCATGATGTTCTCATCGTTGGTGCTGGTCTCTCAGGTTTGCGAACCGCGATTCAGCTCTGCGAGAAGTTCAATGTAGCTATCGTCACAAAGGTTCATCCATTGAGATCCCATTCTGTTGCTGCTCAGGGAGGGATTAATGCTTCGTTGGGTGAAGATGACTCGTGGGAAGCTCATGCTTTTGATACAGTGAAGGGATCTGATTATCTCGCAGACCAAGATGTGGTTGAAACTCTTGCTAGAGAAGCTCCACGAGCAGTAATTGAGAACGAACGATGGGGTACAGCCTTCTCTCGGACAAAAGATGGCAAAATAGCTCAGAGACCTTTTGGTGGAGCAGCCTTTCCACGAACTTGTTATGCCGCAGATAGGACTGGACATAATTTGCTACACACAACCTTTGAACAAACATTGAAACGAGGCATCACGTTCTACAACGAGTGGTTCGTCACGTCACTTGTGAAGTCAGATAATCGAATCTGTGGTTTGACCGCTCTAAACATTACAACAGGGGAGGTTCACGGGTTTTCAGCAAAAGCCGTTGTCCTTGCTTCAGGAGGCTTTGGGAGAGTATATGGTCATTCAACCAATGCACTAATCAATACTGGCGATGGTTGTGCCCTCGCTTTTAGGGTTGGAGCTCCTTTGAAAGACATGGAGTTTGTTCAATTCCATCCAACTTGTCTGTATGAATCCAGCATTCTAATAACTGAGGGAGCACGTGGTGAAGGAGGATATCTCATCAATGCACTTGATGAGAGGTTTATGGAAAAATATGCTCCAGAAAAAATGGAACTAGCTCCTCGAGATATCGTCGCTCGAGCAATTCGGACTGAGGTTCTTGAGGGTCGAGGGTTTGAGGATGAATATGTACATCTCGACCTTAGACATTTGGGTAAAGAGAAGATTAACGAGCGGCTCCCAGGTATCCGTGAGATATGCATCTATTTTGCAGGAGTCGACCCAATTGAAGAACCGATTCCAATACAACCAGCTCAACATTATTCTATGGGCGGAATTCATACAGACAAACATGGCGTCACCTCTATCCCTGGACTCTTCGCAGTTGGTGAAAATGCATGCATGAGCGTACATGGTGCTAACCGTCTGGGTGGCAATTCACTTCTTGAAACTCTTGTATTTGGTAGGATTGTTGGCATGGCTGTAGGAGAATATGTCGCATCAGTTGAATCCTCAGATTTGGCAGCTGTTGAACAAGAAACCTTTGAAACACGCGAAAGACTGCAAGCCTTACTCCTCCATGAAGGTGGAGATTCACCTTCCAATATTCGAGAAACAATGGGTCAGACAATGGATGTGCTTGTTGGAGTCTACAGAAAATCAGATGCTCTTGAAGCTGCATTAAAGATGATCCGTGAGCTAAAGACCCGATTCAAGAACGTCAGTGTTGGACGAAGCGATGAAAAGTTCAACTACGCCCTTGTTCGAACCCTAGAACTTGAGAATATGTTAGACCTTGCTGAAGTCATCACAATGGGAGCTCTTATGCGAAGAGAGAGTCGTGGGGCACACTGGAGACTTGACTATCCTGAACGGGATGACGAGAATTTCTTGAAGCACTCCCTTTTCACAAAGGTGGAGGACTACATCAAGACGGAACTCATTGATGTGAGTCTAGGTATGTTTGAAGTCAAGGAGAGGAGCTACTAATGATGTTCAGAATTGCTAGAAGCAGAAATGGTGGATTAATCACTCATTTCGACCTCTACAAAGTCGATACCAAAAAGGGGATGACTGTTCTTGATGCGCTATTCCAAATCCAAGACAGGATGGACCCTTCACTCTCCTTTAGATATTCATGCAGAGGTGCGGTTTGCGGAAGTTGTTCGATGCTCATTAACAAAGAGCCACGTCTAGCATGTAGAACACAGATATCAGAAACAAATCAGAAGACAATGAAACTAAAATCATTCTCTAAACTATCTGAAACCCCTGCTGGGTGGAATCCTGAAACTGAGATTTTGATTGAACCATTGCCAAACATGCCAATTCTGAAGGATCTTGTTGTAGACATGACAAAGTTCTATGAGGTCCTTCAAACAATGAAGATGTGGAGTGATACTGAGGATGGTGAAACTCCTAGGTCACAGAGTCCTAATGAGCGTGAGAAGATTGAGCGATATGTCAATTGCATTCTTTGTGCGCTTTGCTATGGCTCCTGTCCTGTGAATGCAGAGAATGAGGAATATGTCGGTCCTGCATCTCTCGCAAAGGCTTGGAGATTTCATGAAGACTCCCGAACTCCAGATCCTGATAGATATGTACAGGTGGCAAAACAACCCGCGGGTGCACCTCTTTGCGACCTCGTGATGAACTGTGTAAAAGTGTGTCCAAAGGGAGTGGCGCCGGGTGGTGCAATCAGGAAATTGAAAGAACTTTGAGAAATGCTTAGATTTTAAAAAGAAGCAATAGCTCATATACTCGCACTCTGATTCTTTTATTACCCAAATCCATCTCTTGAAGCATACAAGTTATAACTACTCGTGCCAAGCACCCATAGGTTGGTTGGGCGGAATGACGAAGTCGTCTGACAGGTATGCAAGATGGTTTGGTACACGCGTACCCCTTGTGTCGAGAGGTGGTATTGCTATCTTGACGTTTCTTGCAGCATTACCATTTTCGGTTCTCATCTACTTCACATTTGATTTTACAATCATTACTTGGAACTGGATAACTGCATTATTTCTCACTTTAAATGCGGGGTTTCTTATTCACATTCTAATTCTACTGATACTCAAAATCCGTTTCAATAGTCCATCGACAAACTCTGAGTTTAATGCTCTTATTGGTCAAATCCATCAAAAGGTCGTTTTACCATCGAGAGCGCATATCTGGATTCGACAGAGTGAAGAAGCTTTTATTGCCACTTCATTCAATCCGATATTTGATGCAGTGATTGTTTCTGACCCAATGGTTGACCTAATCTTGAAAACTCCTGAAAGTGGTGAGGTTCTTCTTGCCTTCCATTTATTGCGGGTTCCAAGAACTAGATGGATTGGTGACCTATTTGGCTCAATCATTCTTTTCTTGATATTTACTTACACATCAAGTCTGATCCTTGTACCTCTTGCATTATCAATTGGTCAGAGTATTTTACTAGGTTACCTCTATGTAATAATAGGCGTAATTGGTTCTTTGGGTTCTTTATTTATGGTTCCCATTATACTTGTATTCTTAGTGAAGGGTGCTTTTTGGCGGCATGACCCCGCTTTTGATAGCATACAAGAGATTTATGGTATACATCCAAATGTAGCAAAGGTGCACGTTGAGAGAGGATACCCATTGACTGAGGATGAGGCTCAAACTGTTGTGTGGGGCGTTCGTGATTGGGAGAAACGTATGCGTGGTTCAAGAAGAGTTGGAATATCTACTCTTGCTGCAATAGGGTCATTTTTGCTTGGATACATTCCACTTCTTGTATTGCTCAGTGGAGGATACTATCCAATTTCACCCTATCTATACTTTCTTTCCTATTTGCCTTTCATCTTCGCTTTTGTTGGAATATCAATTAGTTACCTGCTAATTAGAAGATGGGATAAGAACGCGATGGGCGAAGTATTCAAGAAAACTACAGATTATGATGAGCCAATATGGGTAGATTGAGATTGAAACAAATCCCAAAGCGTGCTTTGGAAAAGTACTCTTAAAACAAATGAGTTATAACTTGTCAAAGACACATATTTTTCGGTTGGTTGGGTGGATTGCTGAACTTCAGAGAAAAATATCTAGATTGGTTCGGTACACGAGTTTTTTTAGTTTCTCGAAGTTTTGTCGTGCTACTCGTTTCCATAGGCGCTGTTTCATTCTCCGCTATCATCTCTCCTTTCATCAATGTATATGCCTTTCATCTTCGCTTTTGTTGGAATATCAATTAGTTACCTGCTAATTAGAAGATGGGATAAGAACGCGATGGGCGAAGTATTCAAGAAAACTACAGATTATGATGAGCCAATATG
>PJET01000184.1 GCA_002825515.1 Candidatus Thorarchaeota archaeon MP11T_1
TGTTCAATTTGCTCTCGTTTGGTGGCTTACGTACACAACCGGAAGTGCGCTTATTCTTTCGCTGGCGACTATGATGGTCGTCTTACCACAGATCTTGGTAAGTCCATTTGCTGGAGCATTAGTTGACAGATGGAGTCGAAGAAATGTCATGATTGCTGCCGATACACTATCTGCAGTTGTCGTTGCAGTTCTTTCATTCCTGTGGGCAATTGGTGCTGTTCAGATTGCTTATGTTTTCATAGCAATGGCTGTGCGTTCAACACTTGGAAGTTTTCAGTGGCCTGCACTTCAAGCATCAGCCTCATTGATGGTTCCCAAAGAACACCTTTCCAGAGTTAATGGAATGTATCAAGCTCTTTCAGGATTGGCAAAGATTGCTGCACCAGCATTAGGAGCTTTACTTCTGGTGCTACTACCAATGCAATTTGTCATCGCAGTTGATATAGGTACTGCAGCAATGGCTGTTCTACCTTTGTTAATGATCCGCATTCCTCAGCCTTCTGCGAAGACTGAGTTGGATTCTAAGACAACTTCTGTCATCGAGGACATTAAGGAAGGCTTCTCCTATATGAAGAACTGGGATGGTGGTAGATTCATCACAATAGCTTTGATGCTCGTCAACTTCATCTTGATACCAACATTCGCATTGACTCCGCTTCTTGTCTTGCTTCACTTCTCAGGAGGTGCTTTCGAGCTAGCTTGGATTGAGTCAGCAATGGGTATTGGAATGCTTCTGGGTGGAATTACACTAGGAGTCTGGGGTGGATTCAGAAGACGAATGCTGACTGCTTTGGTAGCTCTTCTTGTAGCTTCTGCCAGTATCTCTGTTGTCGGATTAGCTCCTGCCAATATGATAATCCTCGCAATCGCTGGAATGTTCATTGCTGGAATGATGATTCCACTAGCGAGTGGCTCAATAATGGCTGTAGTGCAATCAATTGTACCCCCACATATCCAAGGTCGAGTCTTCACCGTGTTGATAAGCATTGGACCCGCAATGACTCCAGTTGGACTGGCGATAGCCGGAGCTGTAGCTGAAGCTTTTGGTATCCAAGCCTGGTATCTCTTAGGAGGTATTGTTTTAGCAATAATTGGAATCTTTGGTGGTTCTAGCAAGCACATTAAGACTTTGGGTGAGATGGAGTCTACTCCTGCTATGGAGTGATTCGATCATCGGTTGCCCTTGAGAGATCTTGGGCACCCTCCCACCTCACTCCAAAAAGTTTATATTAAACCGACTGGTCAGTTTTATTATATGAGTAATTAAGGTGAACGAAATGTCTCCAAGGGTGTCAAAAGAACACAAATTGATGATGCAAGAAAAAATCTTGACTGCCTCCATGACACTTTTTTCAAGAAAGGGATATCACGAAACATCAATGGATGATATTGTGAAAGAGAGTGGATTCAGCAAAGGTGCAATCTATGGGTATTTCAAAAGTAAGGAAGACTTGTTTTTTGAGCTTCAAAAGAGAAATGCTACATTGAGTCTTATTGAACTCAAAGCAATGATTGCTGGCGAAAAGACTGCAATTGGTAAACTGGAGAGGGCTGCAGATTTGGTATTTGCATCAATGTGTGAGGTCTCTGAGGAAGCTTGTAGAATGGATCTAGAGTTTCAACTAGCTTCATCAAGAATTCCAAACATGAGAAAAGAGTTCAAGAAACAGCAAATGGTGATAATCAAACTACTATCTGACATAATTATTGAAGGAATTGAAGCTGGTGAATTCAGAAAGGACTTAGATGCTGATAATGTTGCTACAATACTAGTCGGCACGATTGGAGGTCTATCAAATCTTCTGGTGACGACAGATATGAAACTAGATTGGGACAGAATAAAGGGTGCGTTTGTTTCCACTATACGAGATGGAATTATGAGATAGGAACAAACACAGCGTAGAGAGAATACTTTAGGCTGGAAGATATTCTAATTTCAGTGTGATATTATGGTGATTGATATTTTTAACCTTAGGAATGAGTTCAAAGACCCTCATTATTTGATCACAACTTCTGACCATCAAACTCTTTTCTTGAGGAAGTGGGAACCTGCACGAGATGAAAGAAAAGAAACGGCAATTCTAATTTTCCATGGAGTCACAGCATACAGCGGACCATACAAGATGATAGCTGCTCCTTTAATGGAACTAGGATTCACAGTCTATGGTCTTGATTTGAGAGGCCATGGTCTGTCTGACGGGAATAGGGGTGATTATCCTAGTATAGAGAGATTAATCAAAGACCTATGCGAATCTATTCAGTTCGTCAAACAATATCACGACAAGGTCGTTATCTTAGGTCATAGCCTTGGAGTGCTGTCGGCTACTTTTGTAATGAACAATTGTCTTGAAACTATAGATGGAGCTGTGCTATTAAGTGGGGCTAGAATTACTAGACCAACGGCATATCCTAGCATATCCACACTTCAGAAACTAAAGATACTTTTCAGCACTATTATCAATCCGAAGAAGCCTGTGATAAGATACTATCGAGAAGGAATGGTTGGTCTTGATGATTCCCTCTTCACCTTCAACTATACATATCGTTTCATGAAAATCCTACGGATTCGAGACTTTACCTTCCCAGAACTTTCAAACATGCCTATCTTTGTAGGTGTGGGTGATAATGATGAACTTTTTTCAGTTGAGGACTGTCGTGCTCTCTATGATGAGATTCCTTCTACAAACAAGATGTTTCATGTCGCCATTGGGGGAAAACATGCTGAATTTCCTAAAGGAAGTCTTGATCCACTTAATGGATGGCTTGATGAGCAATTCGATTAAGAGGATAGTATCTGAGTGAGGAACACCTCTCGAGCTTAACCTCAACTTATAGAGTCAGAAAATTGGTCCCTAAAATTCGACACTGTTGTGTTATCGCATCTAAGAAACGTCAAGGTTTCAAAAATCCAATCCTTTATTTAATTTCTTCAAGGCGAAGTCTGAGTTCTTTGACTCCGGGCCATTCAAACATATTATTCGAAAAGAAGACTAGGATTGTCACTGAATTCACAGAAGGAGCTTTTCTTACACCTTTTGCTATGGACTCGATAGTTTCTAGATCATCTACGATGAATCGAGCAAAAATTATTGGAGCGGTAGCACTAACGAATGGTGTCCAGAACTCTAGTGGATATTCTTTCCGAAGCCAATCTACCATGCTTTCATGATTAGTAATATTCTCATCCCATTCAACTCTTAAAAGAACTTCAGTGAGACCTCCTTTTCCAAGATTCCAATAGACTGAGAAATCTATTCCACTTCTTTCTTGCAATTCATCTATAACGCGTCGAACTCTTCTTGCTGCCATTCCTGTCAAATCTGCTAAATCTGCAACGGACATGCGTGGATCATCAACTAAGTGTTTCAGAACCCTAAGTTGCAATCTTGTTAATTCAACTTTTTTACCTCTTGGATAAACAAGAACATGAATCTCTACATTTGTCACTGTTTTTAGGGTTCTTAAAAACAATCCAAAATCAGATAGAGCTTTTACTCCACTCGTAGCTGCAAAGACAGAATAAAGCCCACCTTGGCCGCACGCAACATGGCTTACTTGCACAACTACCGAGTTTTTTCTCATCTCCTCAATAAAATCGTCTTGAAATTCTGTCCCATCTGTTTGCACAATAGCTAGTATCAAATCAGAGTCTATCATTTCAAGGCTGAGACTTGTCATAAATCTGTCAATTATGCCTGATTCAAGTAATTTTGTGATTCGTTTCCTAATAGCAGTGGAAGACAATCCTAGCTTGTTAGCCATCGTTTGGTATGTCATCCTACAATCAGAGTCGAGCTCTAAAATGATTCTCTTATCGATGTCATCCATAGAAATCACTTTGTCCTAAGAAATCTAGATTCATCAATTCATATCCATTTACTTTTCGGTTGAATTGATTGATTCATCTTTATTTCTCCAATTTCCTGCCAAAAGTGAACATTTTCGCATTCAATATGTTGCGTTCATCACTAGCACATAGCTCATAAGTAGAGGTGTAATATTACCAAAATCGACCCCAAAAGAGGGAGCTACCAGATATGGCACTAAAAACTGGTGAAGAATATATTGAGAGCCTTAAGAAACGTGGACCTCTCAAAATCTATTTGCTCGGAGAAAAGATTGAGAATCCAATTGAACATCCAATCATCAAAGCTTCAATCAATTCAGTCGCTCTCACATATGACTTGGCCCACAATCCTGAATATTCTGATTTGATGACCGCAAAGTCCATCATAACTGGCAACAAAATCAACAGATTCTGTCATTTGCATAATAGTACAGAAGACCTTCAAGATAAGGTCAAAATGCAACGTGTACTTGGTCAGGTTTCCGGAACATGTTTTCAGAGATGTGTAGGTATGGATGCGCTGAATGCTGTCTATCTTACAACATATGAGATTGACCAGAAGTTTTCAACTAATTACCATCAGAGGTTCATAGAATATATCAAACAAGCTGAGGCCGAAGATTGGGTTATTGATGGTTGTATGACTGATCCTAAAGGAGACCGTAGTAAACGACCTTCTGAACAGAAAGATCCTGATGTCTATGTTCATGTGACTGAACGCAGGGAGGATGGTGTGGTGATTCGAGGTGCTAAGGCTCATCAGACGGGAGCTGTCAATTCTCATGAACATCTCATTATGCCAACATTAGCGATGCGAAATGAAGACAAGGACTATGCAATATGTTGCGCTGTACCTGCAGATGCCGAAGGTATAACTTACTATTATGGACGTCAGTCCTGCGATTTACGTCGATTAGATGAAACAGAAGCAGGAAATGTGGACTGTGGTAACCCTGTTTATGGCGGTCAAGAGTGCTTGGTAGTATTTGATGATGTCTTTGTTCCAAATGAGCGAATCTTCATGAATGGAGAAAATGAGTTCTGTTCTAGGCTTGTAGAATCCTTCGCAGCATACCACAGACAGAGCTATGGTGGATGTAAGGTTGGCGTCGGAGATGTGCTAGTGGGTGCAGCAGCATCGATTGCAGAATATAACGGTGTTGAGAATGCATCTCATATCCGTGATAAAATCACTGAGATGGTTCATCTTAATGAGACCCTATACTCATGTGGGATAGCTTGCTCTGCTGCTGGTCATAAGACTCCTGCTGGCAATTATCTAGTAGACCTTCTCCTAGCAAATGTATGCAAGCAGAATGTGACAAGGTTTCCATATGAGATTTCTCGCTTACTGCAAGATATTGCAGGTGGTCTATTTGTAACATGTCCAAGTGCACGAGAACTAAGTAATCCTGAAACTCGAAATATTATAGAGAAATATCTAGTTGGAGCTGAAGGCGTTGATACAATGGACCGAGTCAAGATGTTGAGGTTAATAGAGAACCTGACTCTAGGAAGAGCCGCTGTGGGATATCTGACGGAATCCATGCATGGTGCAGGATCTCCTCAGGCTCAAAGAATCATGATAAATCGCTTGAGTGACTTGGAAGCGAAAAAGAAACTAGCAAAATCGTTGGCACAGGTTTCAGACTAATCGGAATCCAACCATCATTGCAATAGCTCCTTTCCAAACCTGCAGGTTTAGGCTATTTCATAATAGGTCCATGATGTTAATACTTGTGACGTAAAAGATGAAAGTCAAGTTGAAAGATAAATACCTCAAAGCCACATCAAGCTCTTCAGAAGGCACGATTCTGATTCATAAGACTCCCTGGGTTCGCATTTTGATTGATCGAGACTCACAAGACACTGATGTCTACTCGATTGAGGTGGAACTTTCTCTACCTGAATCTGTCACAATGGATGAATCTGCTGCAGCAGATATTATCGACCAGCTATCTAAACATCTGGAATACATCAAAAAGCTTAGAGAATTTGGTTTTGAACTGTCCATCATCGGGAGTGGTTGCATCTACTGCGCATCAAAAGTCATTCAGAAAACTCCAGAAGATAACCTATTTAGCGTATTACTTCCACCCTAGTTTACCAATCCTCGGACACTAATCTGCTACTTCGCAGATACCAAAATCTCGAGCATTCAAAATCTAGGTGTATGTCTTGGATCGCATTGACAAACAAATTCTTCTTGCACTTGATGAGAATTGCAGACTATCGTATCAAGCACTGGCTGAAAGACTTGGTTTAACAGCTACTGCAATTAGGAAACGGATGGACCGACTTATTGAAACTGGTGTCATTGAAGAATTTTCAATAGTTTTGAAACCAGCTATGATGAACTCTGATTATCTGGTTGCTTTAGTATATACTGATGGGTCTGAGAATGAAGAAGAATTCATGGAATTGATTGGTTCTAATCTAAGGGTTATCCAAGTTGGTCAACAGGTTACAGGTATTGGTAGATTATACTTCATCCATTGTGAGTATGTAGGTGCTGAAGAACTTCAAAATCTTGCAACATTCCTTCGAACACTAGACTCGGTGACCGATATCGAATTACACACCACATTGACAAAACGTGGCGAGAAGTTTGACATTAAGAAGTTGCATCTTCGAGTTCTGACATATTTGTTGAAGGATGCCCGAATGCAGGTCAGTGAAATCTCAGCAGAGTCTGGTTTGGCAGCAAGACGTGTTAGCAGAGCCATACAGGAGATGCTTGACAGTAATGCCTTCTGGTTTGCAGTTAGGTGGAACTTGAGTTTAGGAAATAACACAGAGTTCTATCTCAAGGTAAGATATGATGAACAATCTTCTGAAATGGAAAGTATAGATAGATGGTTCCGTGAAACATTTCCGGATGAGTATTGGTTCTCTTTCTATTCTGCTATGGAGCCTGTACTGTTCGCAAAGTTCGTGACTGAGCACTTCCGGGATGCTGAACAAATTTCGAGGATTTCAAAGAGTGCGCCTTTTTCAAAAACTGTTGATGTCCTGCTTTCATATCCAGTGAAGAAGTTCCCAAGACTTGGTCGAATTAGAATTGAGGAGATGATTAGCAAGGCTGGACTTTAAGCGAGAAGCTCCTTGAACAAGATTTTTCTCTCAGTGAAGCTTCCATTTATTATTATGATATCTGTCCCTTAGACCTGAATCTCCATGAATTAGAGGGAGTGAGAAATGGAGCCACTTGGAACAATTACAGCCTACTTTCCATTCATCGATGAAGAAGCAAAAACAATTCTAGAGAAAATCATGACCGATGCAAATGACTATTATGACTTTGTCCTTAAATTAGGTGATTTGGTTCTCAAGAATGATCCTCCGATTATGGTTGTTTATTTTGCTATTTATCACTGTACCCTCGCATTGGAATACAAATTCATCAATAGAATCAGAGAGAAATATGGTGAAACGCATCTCATTCTTTGTCCATATTTGTTCTGGTCTTCTTCCTATCAGGGTACAGTTGAGGACAATAAGAAAGTGCATGAGATGGCTGATGCAATCTTGGCAACAGATCCGGAAGACTGGATAGCGCTTGAGATGAACTTCATGAAGTTCGAGGCTGACATGAGAAACTATCCTACAACGATATACAAAGCTTCAACCATGGATAGAATCCGTGAACTCATTGATAGTAATCCTGATTTTGGTTTTTATGAAATTGTACTGCTTGATTATCTAGCTTTACGTGCGCATCACGATGGTGACAATGAGGGGCGACTTCGTTGTATTAATGAGGGCATTCGAATTGCGAAAAAGTTTGATGACCAGCTTCGAGTTGCGCATCTTCTGATATATAGGGCTAGTTTCTTCAAAGGTAAGGAAGCCAGAGATTTGCTAGAACAATCTTATGAAATTGTAGAATCAATATTGGGAATTCCTGCATTTTTTGCTAACATTATCTACGAATTGAGTGTCTCGGATTTAAATAAAGGCGATTTCGACAATGCCATCAAGCGAAGTCTACAATCTGTCACCATCCGAGAGAGAGTCGGACTAAATACTGGAAATGCATCTTTCCTCCTTTCGATTGCGTACAATATAATTGGTGAACCAGAATCAGGTTTAGACTGGGCTTGCATGGCTGAAGACCAATTCAAAAGTAGACCATATATGATAAACCGTGGGATACTTGCACAAATATGGTCGTTGATTCTCCTCAAGAGGTTGCCTGAGGCTGAAATCTTGCTTCATTCTACTAGAGAATCTGTTTTGAAATCTGGAGATGAACATCAACTTGCATGGCTACACTTTGTTACTGGTGTTTGGGAATTGAATCAAGGAAACTTTTCGATTGCTTCTAGCAGTATTGAACAGGCGTTAACGATCTATGAACAATATAGTTGGTCATACTATATTCAACTACTGTTCTTATATCATCTTGCGAAAATAGAAGTCTATTCCTCCGAATCTGAAGATATAGTCGCACCTTCATTAGCAATTCTGGACGAAAAGGCAATAACTGAGGATTTACCTGGTGTTCTAGGTTTGGTGCTTTTGCTCA
>PJET01000111.1 GCA_002825515.1 Candidatus Thorarchaeota archaeon MP11T_1
TTCACTATGTGCAACATAGAACGAGTCGGTTATCTGAACAACCGGTATTGAGAATTGCGAGCCAAGTGGTCCAAGGCAGAAGAATCGTATAACCATCTTCTTATTATCCATACTTTTGTTCAACCGTGTTTGTACAATCTTCAAACCTTCTTCTCTGTCCATCTGTGCTAGCTGTTCACCCAAACTCTCCCCTGCTGGAACAAGGTACAGAGTACTCTCTTTGTCTCGCGCTTGGTCATGAAATCCATCAAAATGGACAGTATGGTATGGGTTGGCAAGAGGGGTCTCTTCACCTCTTGCAATAGCTGTTCTCCGAATATACTCAGTATCCATCTTGGTATCATTGCAAACAAACACTTTCATGGGCATGCAGAGTTGGATTGCATCTGCCACGAACTTATGAACACGTCTATTTGGAATCGCCAAGAGTTTCCTTAAGTTCGCTTCAGTTAATGCCCGTTCCAAAACATGTATGGAATCATTCAAAGTGTTATACCTCTTATTTCATGACGTGCTCTGATTGTTTTTCTTCGGTTTCACTAAAAAACCAGTTGCCTATGGTAACTTATGAACAGTTTGTTATTTCATCAACACTAAATGCAAGATGACAGAAATGTGATTTGATTCTATCTTTTTCTAATATAAAGTAGAACAACAATTATTGCTAGACCTGATCCAATTCCAATCAGACTTAGTGTTAACACATTAGAACCATTCAACCCGCTATCTGGTGAAGTTGAGGGTTCAGAAATTGTTGTGGTTGGAGAAGTACTTGGAGTGCCTGTTGTGGTTGTGGACGTTTCGGTTGTAGTGGTCGGTGCTTCAACCGTAACTTGTACATCATCTGTCACGCTATTGCCAGCTATATCGACAAGAATGATTGTGAAAGTATAAATTCCGACATCGAGTGTATCAAGTGAATATCGTATGGATGTCATGTCAGAGGTCCATTCACCGGACTCAACAGAAACACCATCAATGACAATCTCATAGCTTGCAGGGTTGCAATCGTAGACAGTCCAACTGATAGCATTCCCAATTTCACCTTCTAGAATTGAAATATCATCTGGAGAATCAATTGAAGGCAATATAGTGTCTTTTACTGATATTTGTAATATATGTAACGCATAATTGTCAGAAGGATCATAGGCGCGTATTTCCAATGTATAGTTACCATAATCCAATACGGTGTAACTTTGGAGAAGTCCATTCTCGATGCTAAAATCAGAACTATTAACCCACCATCCAGAAACACCATAATAATCAGATGCTATATACTGAAGAGATAATGTATTGCCACACTCAATGATTTGATCCTTAGGAGTTTGAACCCATTCAGGAGGGGTTGTATCTGATGTATAAACAGACACAACATCTGAGGCAGATCTTCCACTTTCAGCAGTCACCAACACATCAAATACGTACGTACCAATGTCAAGATTCTGGAATGAAATTGAAAGGTCTTCACCATCCCAGACGCCTTCTTCGACGACAGCTCCATCTTGCTTTATCTCATAATGGCTTGGTTTCAATGCAGATGCAGACCAGTTGATGAAACCACTGGCTGGTGCCTCAACAATGATATCCAATGGTGAGTTTACATATATGATGTAATATGGATCAAAGTCCAGACTTCCTCGGTCTCCAGAAATACTATAGTTTGATGTACCCTTGTAATCAGACCATGAATTCGTATCCCAATTATTTACTAACCCTCTTGTTGCGGAACCGACAAAATCAACAGCATTTATACCGGATGTATATCCAATTTCATTCTGATGAATCGCTGCGCCTGCGACACCATTTAGATACAAACCAATCCCTTTATTGTCAAAAATGGTGTTCGATAAAATGTTGATATCCCGACTGTTTTTAACATGGAAACCATAGTCACTGTTCAGCTCGATTAGGTTGGTTGAAAAGGTTCCTCCATCGATTTCAAGGAGTGAAATTCCATATTTATTTTGAGTTAATTCAGCTGATGTTATGTTACAGTACTGAGAGTATGCATAGTACACTCCATACTGAGAATGATGAATTATGTTACTTTTAGACTGACTTCGAACTGAGTTGTGAAGATACAACCCAAAGAAAGAACCAGCAATCTCGTTCGATAAAACCTGAATTTCAACTCCACTTTCTATCAGAATACCGTAATTACACTTATCCAAATTGTTTCCGAGTAGAGTAGAGAAATCTATTTTGCTAAGGTGTACTCCATATCCAGAGTTAGTAAGATTATTCCCACGTAGATTTAGCCACAGTGACTGTGTCACATAAATGCCTTTTCCAAGTCCAGAGAAGGTGTTCGAATCAATTACACATTTTTCAGATTTGATAATAGAAACTCCTAGGGAAAGCGTATTAAAATCACAACCATATACTACTCCATTTACTACTTTTTCAAGACGGATTCCTGTTCCAGACTTTGAATCAAAGGAATAGAACTCACAATTCTGAATTATGAAGAAGACTGAGGTGGAAACTATACTTATCCCGATCCCGTCAAATCTCACATAAATTGAAAGGTTTTCAATCAAGTAGGGATTTGATTCTGTTCCATTCCCTTCAAAACCTAGTTTTTCAAAATCGCTAACCTTTGCTATGTATATTGGATCGTGTGGTATATATGATTCAGAATATTCTTTGTGAGGAGTCACGAGATTATTGGCCAATACGTTGCTAGGATTGTTGTTGAATGAAAGAGCAAAGAACAAGAGTACACTTATTCCGACTACAGCTAGAATTTTACCTGTGTACTCAAGATTCATCTGCAAATATTCGCCTCCGAATATGAAGGAGGCGCGGCCACTCATGAATGCGTGTCGTAGGGCTTCTATTTCATGGTATTTTGCTTACATAAGGTTCATAGTAAAAATAATCTCAGGTTATATTTCCAAAAAATCGAACCTGATTCAATAATAATCGAGAGTTTTTATCATATTTCGAAAATAAATGAGATGTTTTATTCAAAGTGCATGATTGTGCATATCGCCTATAACAAAACTCAAATGTGGGCAAGCAGCGAAAACGGCTAACTGCTTGAAAATAGAAAAAGAGATTCGCTGGTGGTTCAATGCTGAAGGAGTTCACTTATGATATACCTGAGATAAAGCGTGGGTATGCAAATCAAACGCTCTATGTGAATCTGAGTACAAATGAGATTAGAATCAAACCTGTGGATGTTAAGATGAAGGATACATTCACAGGAGGGAAAGGTTTTGATCTCTGGTTGATGTGGAATGGACTTCCCAAAGACAGAATTGTCAAATGGGATGATCCAGAGAATGAGATATGTATTGCCACAGGTCCTCTGGGTGGTGTCACTCAATACCCAGGCGCAGGTAAGTCAATAGTCACTTCTATTTCCCCAATGACGGGGATACCTATTGACAGTAATGTTGGAGGTTATGCGGGTCCGAACCTGAAGTTCGCTGGTTTTGATGCCATGGAAATTCAGGGCAAGGCAAAGAAGGATATCTACATATTCATCGATGGAGATCATGGCAAGATTGTAATCTATGATGCAGGTGATCTTCCAGACACAGCTTACGAAATAACTCGAGTGCTGAGCGAACGGCACACTGAGAAAGAAGGAAAAGATATGGCAGTTGTCACAGCAGGTCCAGCTGCTGAGCATGCTTGGATGGGGTGTTTGAACTTTTCTTGGTGGGATATGCGAAGAAATATGCCGAGGTATAAGCAAGCTGGGAGAGGTGGCATTGGAACTGTCTTCAGAGATAAGAAAATCAAAGCTATAATTATGAAGAAAGAAAAGATTACTCTTGAAATGAATGGACCTGCAGATATTGATGCAGTCAAGAACGTGGGACGGGACCATTCTGGAGAGATTCTAGGACTTGACCCAAAACAGAATCGTATGCGGGTAATTGGTACTGGCCACCTCCCATCGATAATGGATGATTTTGATCTTCTACCAACACGCAACTTTAGGACTGGAAGTGACCCTGAAGCAAAGAGACTGTTTGGTGAAGTTTGGGAAGAGATCTTTACTAATTCTGGCAAAGGTTGGGATGGCTGTTGGAGACCTTGCGCTATCAACTGCTCGCATTGCATTGAAGGATTTGTTCCAAGGACTGGACCATTTAAGGGAAAAAGTGTCGTGGTTGATGGTCCAGAGTATGAGACTATTGCTGGTTGTGGGTCAAATATTGGTCTTTTCGAACCGCATTCTGTTGCAGAACTTAACTTCTATTGCGATGCTTATGGAATCGATACGATTAGTTTTGGTACAACCATGGGATTTGTGATGGAACTCTTTGAAGAAGGTTACATTGATGAGAAAGCAACTGGTGGCCATAAGCTCAACTGGGGAGCTGCTGAGGAAGCACTTGCTATTCTTCATGAGATGGCTGAAGGGAAAGGCTTTGGAGGTAATCATTTTGGCAAGGGAATTCATTATCTTAAGGGCTACTTTGGTGAAAAGTTCGGTGTGGATAAGCAGGTTATGCACGACATTGGCATGGAACACAAAGGTCTCGAATACTCCGAGTATGTAACGAAGGAAAGTCTTGCTCAACAGGGAGGGTATGGTCTGACTCTAAAAGGACCACAACATGATGAGGCTTGGCTCATATTTATGGACCAAGTTCACAACTACTTACCGGAGTTCAAGGACAAAGCAGAAGCTTTACACTATTTCCCGATGTGGCGAACTTGGTTTGGACTTAACGGACTTTGCAAGCTCCCATGGAACGATGTGGTACCAGCAGACAATGCACAGACAGACGAACCAGCAAAAGTACCAGGCCATGTTTCGTTCTATGCGAAGTTCTTCGAGGCCATGACGGGAAGACCCACTAAAGGTGAAGATCTAGTTAAAATGTCTGAGAAAGTCTATAATTTCCAGAGAATCTTCAATATTAGGCAGGGCAAAGGTCTTAGGATTAACGACTCATTCATTCCTTATAGAAGTGCAGGACCTGTGACAGATTGGGAGTATGAATCACGAGCAGACCGCTATGATAAACAGCTCGAGGACATGGGCATTGATGTTAGTGACATGTTGACCTCCGAGAAAAACAAGAAACTCCGAGAGCATAGGGAAGAACAATACAGACTCCTGACAGATGCTGCTTACAAGCGACGCGGGTGGACTCGAAATGGAGTCCCAACTATGGAGAAGATCAAGAAATTGGGTCTTGATTGGATTCCTGATGTTGTTGATATTGTGGAGGCACATGAAAAAGCTGAACCACCAGCTGAAATTCTTCCTGCAACTGATGAAGCTTGGAAGTAGAAGTAGAAATCTCTCTTCTCATCCATGCTTATGGCGAGTCCTTACCAAATGGATAATGATAAAGATCTCAATCAATATACCACCCAAAAGAACCAAATTAAAAGGCGACGCTAAGGGATTGTTGAGGTAGATTGGGTCATAATCATTAATATTGCTAGCTACAAGCTCAGTAGTGACTTCACTAACGTAAGTGTCATACCAATTGGATCTCCAATGCTTGATTAGTAGGCCATGAGAATGGCTATAGTAGTAGTGCTCATATTGATCATAGGAACTAGTGGTTGTTTCTTTTCGTGCAGTCCAGCATTGAAATTCACCTGCGTCTACATCCACAGTTCGCGAACCTACAAGCTGAAATACACCCATTGCGCCAAGAGAAACATTATCGTTCCTTTTCCATGATGAAATATCCATCCATAGTGGTTTCAGGGAGCCATATGCAGTACCGTTTTCATATGTAGCGTACCATTGGGGAAGGGCTACATGAACAGAATGCTCACCTTGGGAGTCTATTATTGTCATCATGAATACGCTTGGTCCTAGCCAATCTACAATCTCATAGCTATATGATTCAAGAGGAATTGTGTCGAAGCTAACCTTTTGGACAACATCATATTCTAGATTAAGACCAATAGGGAAGTCTTCGGTCTGAGAAGCATGAGTAGGCACCATATAGTTAGTGAGAAAGATTAACAACACCATCAATACAAATAACGTTATTCGATGCTTCCCCAACATCCCTAACCTTCTTCAGCTTCTCACATCTCATGAAGGGTGAAATATCTTTTGAAAGTGTGAATGAATAATCATGTATCCTATCAATGATGTGAGAGTCATAGAATCTTCATTTTGTAAGGTTTCATTTTATCGCTAATTGAAACTAAGTCTTCATGTGTTATTTTGATTTGTTTCGGAGGTTTTTTGCTATAATTACAAAAATGATGACGACTTCGATTGCTATTCCAAAAACCAATAGTTCAGTGAGGTTAATCCCTAGAAATTGAGCTTGTGGAGCTTCAAGTAAACTCAGGATGTTACTTGCAACGAGTGTATCAGTGAAGGTACCAATATTTTGGTAATCATCAAAACCTGGATAACGATGCAAGTAGCTCTTTATCAGGACACCAAATTGAATGTCATAGTAGTGTCTTCTTGTGTAATCCCAGTCGTTTGCATCTTTGAATTTAACTTCTGCAACCCAACAATCAATAGAAACATCATCAACCACTATTCTTTCGGTCTTTGTGATTGTGAATAACCGAGTGATGTATGTTCCAAAGCCTATACTTACATTCTGATTTACTTCCCAGTTAGAAACGTCGAGCCAAAGCGGATACATGTTGCCTTCTAAGGTTTCATTTATGTCAGCATCATAGTAGTAATAATTCCATGACGAACAAGACACATTCCGATATTCTTGATAAATTGAGTTTCCTTGGATATAGTGGAGCTGAAAACTACTATTATCGGAAGTGAGCCAATTCAAGACCTCAAAAGACTCTGTTGAATACATAGTCCCTAATGAAAAATACTCATCTTTTATTTCATATTCAAGAGTTAAACCAATTGGAAAATCAGGAGTTGGAACTGCTTGTTGAGCTGATGATCTAATGATTAATAGTAATAGAATCAAGACAAGCAAAGATTTGTCAATTTCCATTTTCCTGATCATCAAGGCTCAAACTTACTCCAAGACATCTGATTGATTATTAGCTTGAACGAAAATAAGCCTAAGGGAGTTTCTTGAAGAGAAACCCGTTTTGTAGTGACATTCTCAGCGATGACATCACAACAATAAAACTTGCGACATATTATTAGGAAAGTTTAGGGTCCTCTTTTTTCAATGCAACTAAATCTCGAGCCTTATGTGTTGGGTGTAATAAGCGCTTTATTGGCGATGCTATTTTTCGGAGTGACAAATGTCCTCTATAAAAAAATGAGCGATGACATAAGTGTCATGGATATTATGTACACGAGAATGTGGGTGAGTCTTCCAGTTGCCTACATCTTTGCAGTTGCATCTTCAGGATCTATTACATTCTCGGTGCCTGTTGAATCTTTATTTCCTCTTATCCTTTCTATGATTATAGGCATCGTTATTGGAGATGGGATGTACTTCTATAGCCAAGAGCGAATCGGAGTAGCACGAGCATTTCCAATTGCTATGAGCTATCCTCTCTTGGTCTATTTGCTCGCAGCATTGTTTCTTGATGAACCAGTGATTCCCCAGAGAGTTCTTGGTGCATTTGTTGTTGTTTTAGGAGTGATTATGATTGCTCGAGCAGAACAAGGTGAGTCAAAGAGCACTAATAGGTGGAGTGATGACGAATTAAGGATTGGGCTGGTTCTTGCATTTCTTGTACTGGTCTGCTGGGCATTGAGTGATGTTATCTTTCAATTTGGTTTGATTGGCGTAGCACCAGCTGAAGCAAATTTCTATCGGGTTCTTGCCGCTTCTTTAATACTTGTACCAATTTTCCTCTACTCCTTCAGAGGTGAAAGGACTATTCCTAGCAGACGAGCAGTCTTGTTTTCGCTAATAACAGGAATTGTCGGACTTGGGTTAAGTCTTGTCACATATAGTTATGCAGTCAAATTTGTAGGAGCTACTGTAACTTCATTGATTGTTGCAGCAGCCCCGATGTTCACGGCTCCGCTTTCAGCAATTTATCTTGATGAAGATGTAAATAAACGCGTAGCAATTGGTACAATTCTTACAATTATTGGGGTGTTTATGGTTGTCATTATTGTGTGAGAACCCCTTTGTTGATGATTAAAAGTAGCTTTGAGATGAGTCAGTTAATATTTGGGACGATATATTAGTCACATTCCATCAAAGATTTTAAAGCGCTACAAGTGCAAGTTTTCACAGGTAAACTGCCACTATGGTTGGTGGGAATGGGATAAATGCAACTAATGCTTCAATTCATTGATAGTCTAATTAACGGGATACTAATTGTCATTTTCCTATTCTTAGCTTGTATCGCATTAGGACTAGCATGTTCAGGAAGTAAGTTTTCAAAGGAAGAAACCATTCCAGTAAGCGTTAGACGCGAGATTGGTATCCCATCACAAAAACGGCCATCGCCTACGATAAGCTGGCGAGAAATTCCTCGAGAGCCGGTCCCAAATCAAACTGCAAGACCTCAAAGACCAATTCCAGGGGTTTCTCATGCAATTAGACAGGTTCAAAGACCACCTGCAATGTCAGAAAAGAAAGTCAAAGCATTGAGAGGAGGTGAGTTTGTAGGCAACAGAATGAGATTCAAGGTCAAGGTTGTAAATGAAACACCCTACATGATCACAGATATCACAGTCTATCTACTTTCATATCCAAAGGAGTCTTTGCGCCTTGCTGGTAAAGAAGACGATTGTCAATTTTCAAAAATAGAACCAGGGGGTTTTCGAAGTCCACGTTTTGATTTCTTGCCGACACAGGACTGTGTACGTGGAGAGATAGTAGCAGGAGTGTCCTATGTGGACATGACTGGAAAAGCACACACGCTCAGTACAGAACCATTTGTAATAAGAGCTGTTTGTGATCTTCTTATTCCAGATCAGGTAACTCCTGAGGATTTCGCACTTAGACTCAAATCGCACGAACATGGTGAAATTGTAATCAAGGTAGATGAATGGACTCCAGAGGAGATGTTTGAGAAAGCCCTAAGAATTACCGATGAGTCAAACTTCTTCGAGGTCAGTAGTAATCTCGAAGTAAATGATGGTGTAGCATTTGGTAGAATCTCTGGTTTAGCAAAAGGCAAGTATACTGGTAAAAGCGTTGGAGTCCAGATAAGTATCTCAGGCCCATCTAATATGAAAGGCGCTTCCTGTACAATCAGGGTTTCAGGAGAGGACCAAGCAATGATACTTCCTGCAATTGATGATCTTAAGGAGCGATTGAGTGCGTGGCTATGCCCAATGTGTGGAAGTCCTCTGACTCTAGACAACGTAGAAAAATTACGGGATGGAAAGGTTGTAGTTTGTCCATTCTGTTCTGTGTCAATTGGTAGGTAGTAATGAACTAGCTTTCAAGAAAACCCTATATCGCTCTAAGTATAAATTGCAGTAAGGTGGGAAAGTGAACTCTCGAGATGTTCGGTCAAAGAATATTACTGAGGGCATCATCTGTTTTATGTTAAGTCTTTTTTCTATTGTAGTTCTTATAGTTCCTGGCTTCTTCACGCCTTCTACATATATTCTTGGAGGCGGACCAATAATACCTCTAACAATTCTTGGTCTAGTAATATTCGCATTTGCTTTGACACTTGTTATTGGAAAATTTGAGGAGGCCACATATGGACCATATTCAACATCTCAAGAAAGAGTGTCCTCCCAATCGGTGTCAATAATTCCGAGAGGAACAGAGAGTGCTACCGCGGATTCAAAATCAAACCTAAGTCTGGCAAAGACCAGCTCAGGCCAATTGTTTTGGCAAACACCTGAATCAAGGAAATCTGTTTCAAAAAGAGGCATTCAAAAAGTACGCGCGATGCGTGGTGGAGAGATAATTGGAGGTCGTTTCAAGTTCAAAGTTAAAGTACTCAACGAGAGTCCTTATACTATCAACGATGTAACAGTCTATATCCTGTCCTATCCAAGAGACACACTAATTCTCAAGACAGAGGATGATGACATATTCTTTTCAAAAATAGAACCTCAAGGGTTCAGAAGTCCATCATTCGATTTCCTCCCAACCCAAGACTGTGTACGTGGAGAGATTGTAGCAGGCGTTTCATATGTCGATGCTGCAGGAAAAGCACACACCTTAACAACCGAATCTTATACTATCAGAGCAGTATGTGATCTCTTGCGACCAGAGGCAATTACGCCTAAAGGATTTGAACTCAAACTGAAAGGATTGGAGTCCGGGGAAATCCTACTAAAAGTTGAAGAATGGACACCTGAAGAGATGCAAGAAAAGACTCAACGCGTTCTAAGTGATTCAAACTTTCATGAGGTTTCAAATGATGAATCAGTAACAGATGGAGTTGTGCACTATAGGATTTCAGGATGGGCAAAAGGGAAATACACAGGAAAAAATGTAGGCGCTGAGATATTCATCACCGGAATTGCAAAACAACAAGGTGCTAGCTGTAGAATTCGCGTAGCTGGTGAGGATGATGCCATGATTTTACCAGCAATAGATGATCTCAAAGAGAGATTGTCAGCATATCTATGTCCGATGTGCGGGAGTAAACTAACTCTCGAAAATGTCGAGGATCTGAAGAAAGGCAAGATTGTCTGTTGTCCCTTCTGCAATGTATCAATTGGGAGATAGTGACAATCTCTAACATCTAATCCTGTAGTCATCTACGCGAATCCGCGACTGGGACCTCTGCCTAACCTAAGATGTGCATACCGAGCATCGGTATGTGGTTCAGGTCCTTCCAGCTGCCTTTGAAGTTTCTTGTACTCATCCTCGCAAGTAGACTCTAATTGAAATTTGGATATACTGAGTCGTACCTCACTCTTGTCAATTGATTCAATGAAGTGTGGTGGAACAAGAAGGTCTATGTCAGGCTGTGCTTTCAGGCGTTCAAGAAGCTCTTCTAAAAATCCACCACCAAGTATGAGCCACATCACATTATCTTCATCAAACCAAACATCAATAACAAATCCAATTTTGATTCCATCAGCGTCAATGACTTTTACATCAGATAGTTTTGAAAAGGTGATGTAGGTTTCTGCCAAAACTCCTGGGTCAATTGAATTCTTTAGAGACTCTCCATCAACCTTCAAATACACCTTATCTGAAATCGAGTCAACATCTTCAAGTCTGACGACAGGATCAATATCAGGTCTTACTCCAATGGATTCAAGAAATTCTTCTATCCTTCCACCACCAAGAACGATATATTTCAGATCTAGTATATTTTCACCACAACTAAATATCCAATCGGCGACTTCACCGATTTTGTTTCCATTTGAGTCTATTACTTCTTTACCTCTTATATCACTGTACTTCAATTCAATGCAACGCATGATCCCAAACCTCTCAATGACTTCACAATAGTTAATATATAAGCTTTCGCTTTTTCAACGTGTAATATGTTACAATCTGTAAGACTTACGTCCTGAAAAAGGATTGGGAGCCCAAAAATGGGGCTCAATTTTCAATAAACTTCTCTTGGACTCTCTCTCAGACGATCAGGAAGTTGACCACCCTCGCCCAAGACCTCAAGCTCATGGTCTCGGCCATATCGACCACCATCATTACACAGGAAGCCCGTCTTTGTGATGCCTCTTGCTTGGCGCTCAGCTGCACGACGGGTTATCATTGTTTTTCCCGATGGAACGGTCATGATTAGCTTCTTCTGACTTTCATCAATAACCAATAATATTGTATCATCACTGGTGTTTCGAGTGGACTCAAAAAACTGAGAGGTTGACTCATTAAACTCGAGGTAGATTGGCATTTGGAATCAAATCCTCCAACTGGCTAGTTAAACTAGAATGGTCAATAGCCGTTTATTAATGAATCTAGCGCGAGTCCATTACGTGTACCGGTTTCAAATGGGTCTTAATTATAGAAGATGAGCAGTTCCACAATGAGCACAAACTACAGCATCTTCAAACTCTCCAGGAAGGGGAAGTGGTGCTCCACAGTTTTGACACTTTAGATCTCTTATCTCGGACCGCTGTCCAGCAGGAATATTTAGCTTGAATACCCTCTCAGCGACATCTTGAATGGTTTTACCTATTCTTTGTGCCGCTGATGCAACCGAGTTTCTCTCCGGATCACTCAAAGAGCCCAAACCTACAGCTTGGAAGAAATTGTCAATTGCGCGTCCGATCTTGCCAAAAACTGATCCTGCTTTGTATGATAAAACCTCAGGAACTTGGAGTTCGAGAAGTTCAGAATCTGGATGTCCTGGAATTTCATATCCTCTTTTCCAATCCTGTCTTTCCGATCTTGTAGATGACAAAATGTGACCACAATCAGGACAAATCATTTGCCACTCCTTTCCAAAGAACCCTTTCCTCTTCTTCCTCTCTCCAACATTGTACCAACATCTCTTATGGGCCAATTTATTGCAACTTGGGCAAGAGAATAGATAATAGGTATCTGGTTTAACTTTCATATTCCCGCCAGTGTGAACTTTGAGGTATGCTAGATCATCTGAAGAATTATTGAGTAGGTATTTGCCACATATGAAGCAGATTCTTCCATCTAATTTATTCATTTTAGCAGGAGTAATTCTCAAACTGGTAGAACCTCATTTTTTTCATATTCATAAGGCAATATGAACCTTACACAAGGAACTTGACATTAATCTGCTGGTAATCCGAAATCCTCTTAGCGCAGATGTAGTCAAAAAAATGAATCATCTTTGAACACAAAAGGAGGTCCTTATTATCCAATCAACCTTCACCCTTGAATTGAGAGACCTAGATGAGTCGAAAGTTACGCTTGCCGGTGGAAAAGCTTCGAATCTTGGTGTTCTTTTAAAAGCTGGTTTTAATGTGCCAGATGGATTTATCGTTACAACTGAAGTGTACAGGATCTTTCTCGAGTCCAATAATATAGATACACAGAATATTGAGGAAATTCAACAACTCAGAGAGTCAATAGAGAGAGCTGCCCTCCCTGATGATATTATTGACTCCATAAATCTCGCATATAACAAGCTAGGAGGCGGACATGTCGCTATACGATCTTCAGCCACAGCAGAAGATTTGCCAGCAGCTTCATTTGCAGGTCAATATGAAACTTCCCTTAATATAGAAGGGAAAGAAAGTTTACTAGAAAACATCAAGCATTGTTTTGCTTCAATGTGGACTGATAGGGCAGTAGCTTATCGTGAGGAAAATAATATTCGTCATGACCAGGTTCAAATTGCTGTAATTGTGCAATCAATGATTCAACCCAAAGTTGCTGGAGTCTTGTTTACTCGAAATCCTTTGTCTAACTCCGAATCAGAGATGATGATAGAATCAAACTTCGGACTTGGAGAATCTGTGGTATCTGGTCAAGTAATTCCGGATCGTTATGTGGTCAAGCGTGAATCAAATGGTGACTTTAAACTTGTTAGCAGTGAAATTGGTACAAAAGAGATTATGATTGAGGGGGCAGAAATTGGTATTCATTCATCATCAATCTCACCTGAGAGAAAGCAACAATCTTCACTTCAAGATATTGAGATTGTGAAGCTATCTAAGATTGCGACATCCATTGAGAGTCTGTTCAATACACCTCAAGATATAGAATGGGCAATTGATAATGAAGGAGAAATCCATGTTCTGCAATCACGACCGATAACCGTACACACCCGAATTGAGAAAGACGCTGAAGGTATTCTATGGACAAGAGGGTATGCGGATGATTATTGGAATGATCCCGTGACACCTTTATTCTATGACTTACTCGGGGATCAGATTACGTATATTGTAAATGTAGAAGCAAACGCAATCATGGGTTACAAAGATATGCCTGACGACCTTCTCAAGCTTCACAAGGCGCATGCATATTTCAATTTGGATGTTATTAGAACCAAAGTAATCAATGAGATGCCTCCATTCATAAGGTCAGAAGATGTTCTTAATTACTTTCCAGAAGGAGCAGGACCATATGGAAAGGAAACAATGAGTAATCTTCCATTTGCCTTAAAGAATCGAATTATGGCTGAAATTCGGGTAATGCTCTTTGATGCTGATGGAAGCATGACAAAGACAAATGATGCATATATGAAATGGACAGAAGAAACATTTGTTCCTTTCTGCAAAAGATTCGATGTAAATCTGGGATATCTCATTCAACAAGGTTCAATTGCCGCATTAATGGCACTAGCTGATGAACTTGATCATGTGATGATGAAACACTTCAGAATGGTTCGCTATGGTATACCGGTTCATACTCTTGGAATGAATCTCATTACTAACTATCTGCTTCGTAGATGGTTGGGGGAACGAACAGGTATCATGATGTATCCAATTCTTTTGTCAGGATTAGAACATAAGACAACAGAAACCAATAGGAGGATAATTGAACTGGCATCGCGAGCTCGAAGTGATGATTGGCTAAAGAAACTCATTATAGATACACCATCAAACATGTTGTATGCGACACTTGCGGAAGATGATACACAATCGGTTCAAGCATTCTTTGAAGACTTCAGACAATTCATAGAGGACTTCGGAGACCGTGGATTTACGAGAGAGCCATACTATCCCCGATGGAGAGATGCCCCAGAGTATATCTTTGACGCTCTTAAGCCATTAATAACAGAAAGTGTTCGAAACCCAATAGAAACAGAGGAATCTCTAGCACAAAAGCGTACAAAAACAGAGCTAGTCGTAGAACAACACATCCGTAATCAGAGGTACGGCCCAATAAAGTGGATGATATTTTCAACAATTCTTGGAATGGCTCGTACTTACATCGGCTTTCGGGAAAACCAAAGATTCAATCTTGATAAGTGGATTACGAGGAATCGTCGTATATTCTTGGAAATAGGTAAAAAGCTCGCTGAAAATGGATACTTGGACGACCCTAGTCATGTCTTTTTCTTACACAGAAGAGAATTGAGAAAAGCTGTCAAAGCAGGATTAGGAAGTCTGGAACCTAATAATTTCAGAGATTTAGCCAGAAGCAGGTATGAAGAATTTCTCAAATATGAAAATTCAACACCACCGAAGTTCCTAATGGGTTCACGTGAGTTTGATGACCCAATACCCGATTCAGTTGAAGGCTATGTGGGAATACCTGCAAGTCAGGGCGTTATTACAGGAAATGTTCGAATTCTTACAACAATAGAGGATATTCCAGAGGTGAAAGCTGGAGAGATCCTTGTTGTGCAGAGAACTGACCCAGGGTGGACACCAGTCTTCTCAAAGATTGGAGGTCTCGTGACTGAATCCGGCGGAGTCTTATCTCATGGCGCTGTGGTTTCTAGGGAATTTGGAATTCCAGCAGTGACAAATGTCAGAAATGCGTGCCAAATTTTCAAAACTGGGCAAAGGGTGAAATTAGATGGAAATCAGGGACTTGTTAGTATCCAAGAGAAGGAGTGAGTGGAAAATGGAGCCAGTAACCCACAAACCTTCCAAAAATATTGAATGGAATGAGAGCTACTATTTCATTTTCTATGATAAGACAAAGAAAATTGGGGGAATGAGTAGAGTGGGATTCAAACCCAATAAGAAAGATGGAATGACATTCTTCTTTCTTTTTCTACCGGATGGTTCAGTTGGAGCCTATCATGCAAATGATAATGCAGACAACTATCCAAATTCACTAGAAGTATCTGGTGTTCGTCATAATTGTTTGGGGGATGGTGAATGGCAGTACTCATTTGAAGGACCACTGCTAATTTTCGATGATCCCAAGAACTTTGCGGAGGTCAAAGATAATCCAGAGGTTATATCCGATCTTTTAGGAGGAAAAATCGACTTAGAATTCAAGGCCATTAATGAAACATATGAGTATAGTGAGCATATGACTCAGGAATCACTTGAGATTGGGAAGAAGTCGGGAGATATGCATTGGGAGCAGATAGGCAAAGTATCTGGAACTATTGTTGTTGGTGATGAAGTATATGATATAGAAGGCTGCATTGGGCAAAGAGATCACACTCATGGCATTCGAGATTGGACGGGGGTAGGAAATTGGTTCTACTTTGTTATTTGGTTTAATGAGAATCTCGCTGTAAATCCTGCAGCTGTTATAATGGATGATGGTCGCATAGGATCGGGTGGGTTCATCTACAGAGATGGGGAAAATATACCTTTGAAAAAGATCCGGATGCTAGAACACTCCTACGAAAATGATGGAGTCTTTCCGTTATCAACAAAATTGGAATTAATTGATGCTCACGGTCAAAAATATATTCTGAAAGCAGTCCCTGGTGAAATTATACCTGTACCATTCAGAGGAGACAGCGGCAGTGTATCCTTTCTCATTCAATCATTTGGATCATTCCAATTGGATGATATTGAGGGAGGATATGGGTCCTATGAGGTTTTGAGGAGATTTAATCAATAATAACGCTTGATTAGATTATCATACTGAGTTATATTAGGAAGCTGTCAAAAATATCAATGGCAGGTACCCAGGATGTTCGAATATGTTCAAGAGAGAGAGGTTGGTAAACGGCTTGAATCCAGAACAATAGTATATGTCATTACCAGTGGAGAATGTGATGGATTCAACTCTCAAAAGCTCACAGATCGTGGAGAAAATCAGCTGATTGAAATGGCAAGATCCAGGATAGCTACCGGTGTTCGAGTACTTTATTCAGCGACTGATAAGATAGCTCTGAAATCAGCCAATATATTGGAAAGGGAATTTGAATCAAAGATACAGAAAGTGGATTGCTTGAACCTTGTAAATTTTGGTACTTCTCCGAATGACCTGAGTTTACTTGGAAAAACGCTCAAGCAAATGTGGCAGGATGAAGATTTTACTCCGGATGACGGAGAGTCATTCATTGAGGCAAGAGAGCGTTTCAGTAATTGTATGGGAAATCTGGTTGCGAAGCACAAAGACGATGTATTAGCTGTTGTTGTGGATCCCCTCATGGCAATCCTATTTCATTCACATATCGTTGCAGCTCCTCTGGATATGAATGAGTGGCATTCAATGGGATATGCTGCATGTGCATCATATGAATATTCCAGAGGATGGAATCTTGTTATGCCGCCAGATAATAGCTTTCTAAGTGACCCAACAACCGTGGGTGAAACGCTCCAAAACGAGTTACTTTAGTTAAAAAAGGAGAAAGAAGAACCGGACAAATATCCGGTCTTCTTATGATATACTATCTTCGTCTATAGAGCATACAGACAACGACAACTAGTGCTACAACACCTCCAACAATCAGGTAGAGAGTCAATGGATTACCTTCTCCTGGCGGGGATGGAGTTGTTGTTCCGGAGCCCTCATACGAGCTTGTATAGGCAACAAAGACAGGGTCGCAGATAATATCTTCTCCACCCCAGTTTTCATACCCAGCTGTCATGAAGAGCATAGAAGCCTCTACATTCCAGTTTGTTACAGAAGAGCCTGAAGCTGACTCGTACATCGCACTGAAGGCACCAATAGGTACAGTGGATGAACCAGAGATGTACACATTTGTGTGTCCATCACCACCCCAAGTATAAGGTAATCCACCCATTGTAACATTGGCATATGGACTATTCTCACTACCAAACTCGTAATATGATGCTTCTAGACTTGCGCCATTTGTATCAGTCACAGGACGCTCCCCAGCTGTATACTTTGTCGCCGTACCTGTACCAAGGACACCAAAGAAGTTCACAGCAAGACTACGACCCGCTAAAACTGTGTTGTCAAAGTCATCCAAAGTCCAGACTCCAAAGCGTTGATCAACCTTAAAGGAAACTGCATGGTTCCAAGTTGTCGGGTCCTCAGAGTCATAGTTGACCATGTCAACCTTAAACTCGATATCAAATGCCATCTCACTAACAGTTCCCTTGGTCACCCAGTAGTCAAAACTAGTCGCATTTAAACCAATAGCTCCTTCATATGACTGCCTGAAGTCCCAAGCTCCTCTGAGAGCAGAAGAATGCTCTACTCTGAGTGGGTAGAGTGTTACACCAACGTCATAGATGGATATACCAAAGCTTACGACAGTGTCTGGACTAACCACGACATTGCCTGAATTATTAGTAGCTCCAAAAGGTCTACGAATTTCCACACTTGTGACATCATCTATCAATACTAGGTGAGTAACTTCATCAGTTGCCACTTGTCCATCTCGAATTGAGAAGTCAGGAGCACTAGGGGTTGGTCCCAGTCCATCATTGAAGATGAGAAGTCCTGCATACTCAGCACGAAATCGTGCAAGTGTGGCTTGTGTTTCAGAGATTCCTACCCAGTAGGTCTGTCTTGTTCCCCAAGCAAACCAGGTATTTGTCCACTTTCCATCTTCAAGACCAGGTATTCGACTTACATCTAGTGTGCGATTCTTTGCCATCCAAGCTACATACTCATATCCAGGAATTGGAATATCATTGTCAATGTCAGCCCACATTGTTTCCTGAATTCTGGCCATTTCACTTGTGCTTACTGGAGTTCCATCAGAGTGATACCAATAGAAAGTCTCGTTAGCACTGAACCACATTTCTGATTTCAAAACACCCATCCAGTTCTCAGACCAGAACTCATCGCCATCTTCTCCAGGTGTTGGATCGAAACCAAGACCGACCCACATGCCACTGAGGGTAATGTTGCCCCAGTCTTCCCAGTAACCTGTTCGTTTAACATAGTATTGATCATCTACTGTGTAGATGTTGCCATCAAGGTCGATTGCTCCGGTTTCTGTGACAGTCCAGATTGGTGGTGTGTATGTATATACATCACCAAGACGAAGATGCCTGGGACTCCAAAGTGTATCGCTTGATAGATCAACTTCTGTCGTTTGGTCAGTCCATGAATCTACTAGAGAGAGATATTCAGCAAGTGAGAGTTGACCGCCCGAAAGCAACCACCATGGATATCCCCAAGTGTTGTTTCCGGGATCCCAGATTCTAACATTGCTTAATAGACCAGCAGTCACTTTTGCTTTATCAATGACCATTGAAGGTGCATCAACATCAAAGCTGAACATGATATTAAGCGTAGTCAGATCATCTTCCACAGCAATCTCGTAGCTTGCTACATCCACATGATCAGTAGGAATAGGCACACTCCAAAGGAGAGGACCACTCTTTAGATACATGGTGATTCTATATTGGGAAGCTTCGATTGGTATATCGGTTTCAAAATCAATCCCAATTGTATGGGTGATGTCGACACGCCAGTAGTGGGTATCGTTGTAGTCCATAATCGAACCTTGTACTTCTACTGTGAACTGTTTCAACTCTTGTGTGAGATTAAACAAGGCTGGTGGCCCAGCTGTTTCTGACGGCACTTCATATACAATCGAACCGTTGATTTCGTTGATATTTTTATGAACTAACATCGTCAGGTTTAGTAGCTCACCCTGTTGTGCGACAGTTGCAATTTGTCCAAGTTCATTGTAAACAAATGCTTCAATAAATGCTGAACGGAAAGCAAGCTTCATGGTTTCTCGTTCACGTATCTCCGGACGCGCAATGATTGGTCTGCCATCAGTATCAAGAACAGTGACCAGCGACATTTCGGGTTGGATATATCCACCAAAACCAAAGCTTTGGTCCATATCGGTTTCATTTGTGAAATAGCCGCCCCATTGAATTTGATGACGGTTAGATGCATCAGTATAGCCATCATCTACCACGAAGTAATGACTAAGGTCAATTGTTGAGTTCTCGATGATTAGAAGGTGTGGGAACCACATTCCAACTCCACCACCGAGATCAATCCATTCCCAGTCAACATCTAAGTAACCACCTAGAACATAGGCATCTGTTTCATTCACCTTGAGAAACATCACCGGGTATAGGTCTATCTCGATCTCTTCCCATGCAACATCTCTATTCAAAAGTACTGCAGTACTATCGTCCATACCAACAGGGTATGTCCAATTCTCTTTCATGTGATATGCCTGATCCCAAGTTAGCTGTGCAAAAGGAATCAACGTGGATCCAATCTCAGCATTTGACATCATCCGAACGATGAAAGTGTCATTGACATCAATGTAGTGAATGATTCTACCGTCTTCTCCAACAATATCAGCGTAATAGTAGTTTGGCAATGAAAAGTCAGTGGGGATGACAGCTACATCAAACCCAATTGGAGGACTGACATATTTTCCTGTTTCTGCTGCAACTAACCAGTTAGCAGCAATAGGATGCCCTTCAGTGTCTACAACTTGCATTCCAGTGTTAAAGACTCCAGGAAGTATCGCTTGTGCATAAGTGATGGCAAAAACTACTCTATAGTAGTCGGCGGCTTCTACAAAATCAGAGCTAGTTGAGTCAAGCGTAATAAATCCAGAAGGTCTTGGTTCATCGGAATTAGGTATGTAACGATAGGCTAGACTATTCCATCGGTCTGATGTAACATTATACTCAAGACCAAAGAACGCAGCTCTGTCACCTCTTCCATAGCCCCAGAATTGGACAGTATCTAATTCAGTCTTGAGGAACGACTTGGGGACAGTGATATTCACGAGTAGACTATCACCGACAGCCACTCTATAGCTATTTTCAGCTATGTCAGTCATGTTGTCTGCATATGCAATCCAAATTCGCGGTTGGGGGCCAAAAATCCAGTTTGATTGTTCCTCTGAATGTGCGAATTGAGTTACATTGTCTTCCTCAACCCGCCAAGCCACACCCATGATAGGGTCTGCCGGACTTTGTGCGATAGCTGGAACAACAGTTACTGCAAAACTGCTGATCAATAATGCAATCAGCATAATTGTGTTAATTTTCTTCATATATACCACCTCACCAAAAGCCAAGCGTGCCGCAAACCATCAATACAGAAATCAACGTATTGAAAGTTGAATGCGAGCTCTTGATTTCTTGGTGTATCATCAAAGGTTCTTTCCTAGTAACCTCTAATGGAAAAACCGACAAACTGCAAATTATACACTGCAATTTTGCATATAATGTATTGTGGATGAATCATCTATAGCTCATCGAAATAAACTCTGAGGAGTTCTGCAACACTTCTTGCTCGAGAAACGCAACCACGATCTCTATGTGGTTTGGAACCATCAAACATATCTGAAACAGTTCCTAAACAACCTCTCCGTACTGCATTTAAAACTGGTCGAAAGAGGCTCTTCTCTGCTTTTGCCTTATTTGCTTCTGTCCTACCATTAACATTAAGCCATGCAGTTATGTAGGGACCAATAAGCCAAGGATGTACTGTACCTTGATGAGTTGCCGCAGCACGACTTTTTGGACCTCCTGTATATGCACGTGCGTATCGTGGGTCAGTTGGTGACAATGTTCGAAGACCGAACGGAGTTAGAAGCTCTTTTGTAACAACTTTCAGGACCGAATTAGCTTGAATCTCATCTAATAGTGAATAAGGAAGACTCAGTGCAAAAATCTGATTGGGTCTAATTGAGTCATCATTCATGTCATCAGTGACCACATCATAGAGATATCCAAGTTCGTCATTCCAGAAGGTCTGTTGAAATGCTTCTCGTATCCAAGAAGCTACAGCTCTGAATTCGTAGGGATCTCGACCCACTAATTCACACATGTCGCCCATTGCCATTAGAACATTGAACCAGAGCGCATTAATCTCAACACACTTACCTATTCGAGGTGTTGCGCACCAGTCACCAATGCGTTCATTCATCCAAGAAACCTCAACACCCTCAATCCCAGATATTATCATACCATCATGGTCTTCGTGAATGTTGTATTTTGTTCCAATTCTATAGGCAGCAATAATTGACTCCATTGTGTCCCAGATGATACCTCGAAGGAATTCCACATCATTTGTTGCCTCAATATACTTGTGAACAGCCATAATGAACCATAATGATGCATCAACAGAGTCATATTCAGGCTGAATTCCACGGTCTGGAAAATCATTTGGTACTAATCCATACCTTGAGTGTCTAGCGTAATTGGTCAGAATCGCTCTCGCATCTTTGAATCTACCGATAGACATTGTAAGACCTGGTAAAGAGATGAGTGCATCAAGGCCAACATCAGCCAATTCATGATATCCAGCAATCACCGACCGCATCTTAGTAGACAAGCGATCCACAATAAATGTATCAGCATCCAGTATGAGCCATTCGATATCTTCGTCCCGTACTTTTGTGGACATGGCATAAGCACGGTCATTCAATATCTTTCTTCGTCTAAGTTCCTCGAATCTTAATTTCGCAAAGTCCTTTCTTTGAGCTTTTGCAAGTGGACCAAGACTTTTCATCAGCTCTTTGCGATGAGGATTTACTGCAAATAGGAATGAAAGGAAATGTTCACCGGGTTCAAGTACAGTATGGAAAACGCCGGGAATGATCATCTCTTCTTCATGAGGTAATCCCATTGCTTTATCCTTTCGATAGATTTGAGGATCTGTTACTCTGACTTCACTTGGCATAAACTCTGCATCTGGAGTATACGCATACATCCAGGGACTGTTTGGACGGTCATCATATGAGAGGTATGAGTGCTCATCAAGAATCTCGATTCCGGGAGTAAAATCAAGGTGTGGAGGGCGCGCATGTAGGTCTCTACATGTTTGAACTGGGGTAACAGTGAAAACTGTTTCATCAGTATTAATAATTTCATAATTTACGACGGTAAGGTTTCTCCTGTAAGCCATGAATACAGTTTTTTCAAGTTCTACGCATCCAGTTTTATAAACCATCTGGGGTAGAGGATTCAATTCGAATCTTTTCAGATATCGATAACCCCGATAAGTGACGCCCTTATTTGTTTGCTCAGTACTTAGATTACATTCTCCTTCTTTGTTCACAATCGCTTCATCAAGTCGGGAGAGAGTCAGCCATCTATCAACAGGTGGACTTAAGGAAGAAACAAGTAAACCATGGTAACCACGTACATTGAGACCAACAATTGTGGAAGATGTATAACCACCTAGACCATTGGTGTAAAGCCACTCAAAGGTGACTGCTCTATTCAGTCGTAAGTCTACATCTTCCAACGTTATCAAAGCGTGTTTCCATCCAATTTTTGAACGCAAATTTGCTATCGAAAAATGCACACTTTAAGGGTTGTGTCACGTTTACTACGTACTTATAGTCATCATCATAAGGAGGATAGTAATTCGGTTTTTTGTTTCTGGAGTAATGAATAATGGGTGACTTTGATTATGGAACATCCCCTCAAGAGAAGTTCATAGTCGAAGTTGGGTCAGAAGACAAACAAAGATTTGGATTAAGCGGTAATCTCAGACGCCTTGCCCTTGTGACTGGAATAGCCCAATTCTCGATGAGTCTATGGGTTTGGCAATTTGGAATTTTTCTAGAAGCTAATATTAACCAACTATGGCAGATTGGACTAACGTTTTCAGTTGGAACCTTTGCGATGATCGTGGGTTATGGTATTTCAGGACCCATTGCAGATTACATGGGAAGAAAGAATGCCATGATTTTTGCATTTATACCGATGGCTTCCGGACTGATTGCTCTTCGATTCTTCCCAATCTGGCCACTGATACCATTTGAATATGCAGTGATCGAAATTGGGTGGGCATTTATCATTATCATGACAAGCGCAATGCCTGCAGACGAGATAGCAAAAACAAGCGGAGCCAATGCGGCGAGAACATTCAATATGGTACTCCTACCAGCATTTTTAGTCGACGGATTGAGTCCAATAATCGCTGGGATTTTACTAAATGCAGGGTTTATAGCTGGTGATCTCCATCTGTTGGCTGCTATTGGTGCTTTAGTCGCAATGGTAGCAACATACAAAGGTGTTAGAGAATCTCTTGGTAAAGATATCATTGAAAGAGCAAGAGCGGGTTCTATTATTACCATCAGAGGATTGGGTCGGAATTTTTGGATTTTCACTTCTGGAATGTTTGGATATGTCCTTGTAATGAATTTTGCATTCCCCTACATGGGAAACTTGGTTGTAAACGAATGGGGCGTCAATGAATCAATGTATGCGTTCGCTTGGGGCGCTTGGTCATTCACCTGTGTTATGTTGATGTATAGCGTCGGATCAGCAACTGACAAGAACATCAGAGCTGCACTAATAATTGGTACATATTCGACTGGAGCAATCGTTGGTATGTTTGCATTTGGTACAACCCTAGTGGATCTTATTATTTTGAATATCCTTTTAGCTGCGCCAATAGTAATATGGAGTGGAGCTGAGAAGACTCTTGCTGTTAATGGTGTTAGAAATGAAATGAAAGGTCGCGCACTGGGGACCTATCAATTTATGATGAGCACTACCCGATTAGTGGGATCTTTCATTGGGGCTCTACTCTGGGATTACTTCGGAAGTCTTAGAGCTGTATATAGTGTATCTAGTATGGCAGGTATGATTCTTGTAGTAGGTCTTACATATGCTCTTATGAAAGTAAAATTGGAGTATAGAGGAGAATCACAAACACTCGTTGAATCCGAGTAGATTTCTTATCTTCTTTAAGGTGATGAATGAAATTGAAAGGAGTCTTGAGGGAGTAATATGGATGACGACAAATCATCATTCATTGGTCGTCGCTTAAAGCATACTGGAGACTTACTATTAGGTGGAGCACAAAAACAAGTAGGAGATTACAGACTAAAATTCGAAGGCTTGAAGGGAACCTATGATGATTTTCTCTCGAAGCTTCTTGTTACGTATGTTCCTAGGAAGTTCGATCTGTCATTTATTGACAAATTCTTTGGCAAGAGGAAGTTAGAATTTGCAGGTATTGATGGAACAGTCCTGAAACACGATGTTTTCGATTTAGTCGTGTTCTATGCTGGTGCCTATAGTGCACACGGAATCATTGAATTTGAAGCTACTGGAAAAGCGTCAATTGTTTATGATGAGAACTATCTTGAGAAAGGAGTTGGTGTGTCAAGTGTTCTTCCAGTCTATATCAATGAAGTACCTCTGATAGATCAAACTCTTTTGGTGCGCGATGAGGATGGACATGCTGATGACTCAATAACATTCACTGATGCATGGGTTGTTGACAACTCCGCTTTTGCTGATTTCTTGATGGGTCTTGCGGAATTCTATCTAGGCTATCAACTAGTTAGTTCAGAGAACCCTGTAGATATTCTTTTGATAGACAGAGTATTCTCCTCTGAGATAGCGTCATTCTATGCAGAAACATCAGATTTCAGATTGAATTTGGATCATGAATGCGGATTAATTGGTCACAAAATCAGTGGCAGACCTTTCACAAAGACTGAGTGGGTATATGCAAGGAAATTGTTTGGAAGTATGAAGTTAGGAACACCTCCAGCTCGGGGCGAGTTCCTGTTCCCTAGAATTATAATGGAATTACTAAGAGAACCCGGAAATTCATTGACTCGTGATCAGTTAGCTGACAAACTTGGATTAACTGATGATTATCATCTCTCAAGACTGGACAAGGAACTCCAAAAGGGCATTCGCGGTTCTGGAGAAGTAGAAGGTCTAATAATTCGCAAAGGCAAACATTTCGTACTGAAGCCAAAGTATCGAGATATCAAAGATAGGATCAGAATGCTTGTAGAAGAAGTGTGCGGACGTATTTTTTCCGGAGACCCAAATGTATCCTATGATGACAGATTCAAAATAGACGGTCGTTGGATTACAACAAACGATCTCGCATTTCTCAGTATAGCATCATTATATTCAATGATTGAAAGATGCTGGGAGAACAAAACGCTTCTTGTAGGAGTAGCAAAAGACACCTCTGCCAGAGATCTGAAAAGACAGGTTCTTCCTGTCTTGAATCATGTGGGACGATTCAAAGGAGTCTTTGGGGGTAAGGGTCAGGACACTCCAGACACAGACCGAATGATTCTCCAATGGATTTCATTGCATGAAAAAGATCGGCTTGCAGTCCCTTGGGCTACAGCTGAGTATGACACAGCATTCAAGACAATAGTACCTCACTTTGAAAGAAAACCCGACTTGGTTTCAGGAGCAAGAAGAAATCAAATATCATTGGAGAAAACATTCGCAAAATCATACTTTCAGCTCTGTCAGGCAGAATCGGACAAGAGACTTCGAAGTAACGTTCTACTTTATGATAGGTTAGTCTATCCGGAGTTTGATATAGGCTCTACCCAGCTAATGGTACTAAAACACGATTATGAAAACAGACCTGACAGTCCTGAAACAGTGGAAGTTGTCTTCTATGAAGGAGTCAATAATCAAATTCAATCATTCATTATTCCACTTTTTGAAATAATGACCAGTATGAGCATTCCTGAGCTTTTTGGCCACTTGAAACCGCTTTACATAGCTGATAAGGTGGCAAAGTATTATTGGAGCCAATTCAAAGGAATGGTTGAGAGCGCAGGAATGTGGTTAGTCAATCGTCCAGATTTGAGAGAGTTTCTGTTCTATCTAAGCAGTTTTAGAGAAAGGAGGTCAAGCGTTGAACAATCAAGAAAGTACTCATGAGAAATTCTTCACTGATTTTGAAGGAGCATTTGATGGACGGCTCGCACGTGTGATTCCTGTTGCAGCGAATTACACATCAGAATGGGCGGGCTCAGCTGCAAGATATGATTGTAGAATTAAGCTTCGGTACAACAAAGAATTAATGGCGCAGCTAGAAGAGGGAATGCTACTAGCAGTTCGAAATTTCAAGGGGCAATCAAAGAAGTCTGGAAAGGAGAAGATTCAGAGATATACTGTAATGGTGATCAGTAAGGTTTGGCCGCTTCATTATGGATTGGGAGGGGTAAATGATAGTCATTACTATCCACTTCAAATGGAGATAATTGAACAGTCTGTTCCTGATTGGTTAACTGACGATCAATCGACCATGATGGTCCACATGACAGCAGTTCCAATCAATTATGATCTTGTGATTGATTCAACAGGAGAATTTGAATTCAGGAAAGGATTCTCATATCCACTATTAGGCGAGAGAGTGCATGTTATCAATATGGAAACTATTGATAGAATATACAATTCTAGAGTGAAAGAGGCTATAGCTTTCGCGAAATCAACAACATCCCCAGACCCGAGAAAGGATCCCAGAATTGGTACTTTACGGATGTTTCTTGAAAGAGATGAACAAGTTCCCATCTACATTGATTTCAACAAGCTTCTACGTTATCATTTTGGAGTCTTCTCTTTTACTGGAGGAGGAAAAAGCAATCTGCTCTCAAATCTATTTAGACGGATTCTATATCACACAAAAGATACCAAGCTGATAATTTTCGACATCAGTTGTGAATATCCTTTTCTTCTATCAGATGTCATTTCAGATCCAAAGATTCCATGCAAGGTTATATTGGAGGAGGAGGCAAAATCAGCAGATCATTTTGCACGTTCAATTGTGAAACCACGAGATTTTGAGGATGATGATTCCGCAAATAATGTTTTGAGAAAATTATTCGAAGATGGACATGTAACATTCTACAATCAACCTCTAACTGCAGTTCCTACATTTGGTGGGCTTTTAGAAGAGATTCAAGATATGAAGACCGCCCAATCTCTTGACAAGCCACACTATATTCAAGCAATTGATGAAGTGCTAAACTTTGTAGCAGATTGGATGGAAAATAACAGTAAAGCTGCAGGCGAGAAGCTAGACAATGAGTTCATTGAAAAATTTGCTCTTGCTGCGAAAAGTGCTGTTGAAACCTTCAATATCCATAGCAGTTCAGGAGTTTATGCATGGGCTACTACTCGTGATAGCTTGAAAAGAAGTTTAGCTCGAGCAAATAAAGCGACAACAACCGGAGTTACTGTAAAAGATATTCTGAATATGTTTTCTGGGCCGGAACGAGTAATTTGTATCTCGATAGCAGATCCAGAAATGTTACGCGACTTAGTAATTAGGTTGACCAGTGCGGCACTGAAATATCGAAAGCAAAGATTCGAAATCAAACCACAAATCCTCTTTGTCTTCGATGAAGCTCAAGAGTTCATCCCAAACAAAGCCAGTGGTCAACTTGAACGTTGCAGTCATGCAGTCGAGAGATTACTCAGACAAGGAAGAAAGTATGGTCTTGGCGGCGCAATTGCTACTCAACGAATTGCCTATCTAAACACAAACATTATGCAGCAACTCCACACATTCTTCGTAGGCACCCTTCCTAGACCTTATGATAGAACAGTTGTAAGTAGCTCTTTTCAAATTGACCTTAGTATTTTGGATAAGACCCTTGAATTTCCACCAGGTTCATGGTTGTTATCAAGCTATATTGCTACAGGGCTTGATAACGTTCCCGTGTTTGTAAAAGCAGATAACTCAGAGGATGTCTTGAAAGAACATGTGGAGGCGAAGAAGTAACTACGCAACTAATGAGATGCTGATTTAGTCAGACTAGCTGAGTTTCTCAGGATCTAATGATTGGATTTCATCAATATCATGAGTGTTAGCAAATTCTCCAAACAAGTGTCCAGAGCGTCTGGCTTTTGTTTCTATGTATGCCTTACTGTGCTCTGTGGGCTCAATAATAAGTGGAAGACGTTCTACGATTGTTATACCTGCATCGGACAGTTGACGAATTTTCTCAGGGTTGTTCGTTAGTAGTTTGATGGATTTCACTTGCAAGTTTTTCAGTATGTTTGCAGCAATTCCATAATCACGTTCGTCAGGTTTGTATCCCAGGTGGATGTTTGCATCGATTGTATCAAGACCTTTATCTTGAAGCGCATAGGCTCTAATTTTTTCAGTGAGCCCAATATTCCGTCCTTCTTGTCGTAGATAGAGAAGGACACCTTCACTTTCATTCTCAATTATTTTCAATGATTCTAGCAGTTGGTCGCGGCAATCACAACGCTGACTACCCATTACATCACCTGTCAAACATTCAGAATGGACTCTAGTGACGACACCTTCCTTCCCAACAATATCTCCTCTGATGATTGCAGTATGTTCTTTCCCATCACAGGGACTGACAAATCCGGCAATCTGAAACTCTCCAAATCTACTAGGTAAATCAGCAATAGCAACCAGTTGAACACAGCATTCATCAGTCACGCATACTTGTTTCTCACTAGCTGCAAGCAACATTTCGATTTGGTCGGAAGATAGTTTCATTTCAATCAAAGGGCTGTCGACTGCTTCATACTGATATATCTTTGTAATGAGTAATTTCCGGCATTTCTAAATAGCACCAAATCTCCATCTAGCTATCGTTCCATGAGGGAATTGGATTGACAAGAGACCATAAGATTGCAGTTGAAATGAGCCAAGCGTGGCTAAAGGACAATACTAAGCGTTATGCTTTCAAGAAACTAGAACGGGAGATAATCCAGACTGGAGCCTGTGTTGAATGTGGTTCCTGTGTTGCTGGTTGCCCTGTTGATGCAATTACTGGAGAGCGGGTTGAGAGCAAGTACGTTCCTGTCTTGACTGGTAAGTGCATAGCTTGCGGAACTTGTTATGCTATGTGTCCAAGAACAGCTATTCTTGACACTGATATTATTGGTGAGTATAGCAATATCTGGAAGGTGAGGGCAATTGATGATCACAAACGGCAAGATGGAGGGGCGGTCACAGCAATTCTAGGAACAATGCTCGAAAAGAAATTGATAGAGGCAGCAATCGTTGTTGGACACTCTAATGATAATCTATGGCTACCAGCCGCAAAGAAAGTTACAACAAAGGATGAACTACTGACATCAGGAGGAACTTTCTACACTCATGCGCAAGTCATAGAGCAAATGACGAACTGCTTCAAAGAGAACCTTTCAAACATAGGAGTGGTTGGAACTGCATGCAATATTGACGCAATACATAGATTGCAGTCACATCCCGGAAGTGTATTCAATGTTGATCCTAAACCACCTACTGCATTCAAAGTGAGTCTGTTTTGTATGGAGTCATTTGATTACAAAGGACTAGCAGGATTCCTAAAGAGAGAGAATATCGACATTAAAAAAGTGGATAGGTTCGCAATTGCAAAGGGAGAGTTCATGGTCACAGTTGGTGGTGAAACAAAGAATTGGCCAATTAAAGACCTAGACTATATTGCATCTTCTTCATGTGCGTACTGCACAGACTTCACAGGAATGAATTCCGATCTCTCATGCGGAAATATTGGTTCTGATGACGGGTGGACTACAGTCATAGTTAGAAATAAGCAGGGAGAACAAGCGTTAAAGTTAGCGGTAAAAGAAGGAATAATTGAAGCAGAAAAGCTAGATGAAAATGCACTTCAAGCAGTGATAAACACAGCCCGTTCTAAGATGAACAAGAGGTACAAACTGGAGTCACCTCATTAGATACATCCATGAAAATAAGGTAAAGTGAGAAGAACAATCTCTCACTCTTTTTTCTATCTAACGTCTTCTCAAAAAGGCAACAGCAACAACGAAAAAAAGAGAGAAAAGAGAAAAAAAATAGAATGGATTGTTTAAAACGAGAATTCAGCTACTTCAAGGCAAGAAAGAAACAGCCAAAACCTAGTTGAATAAACTAATATCTACATTCAATCTGAGAAGGCGATCCTGATATGCTGGAGAAAAACATTCTACTCACAGGAAAACCTGGAACAGGTAAGACTACTGCAATAAGGAGTGTAGTTGACCAACTCAATCCACAGAGTGCAGCTGGATTTTGGTCTAGGGAAATTAGAGAGAAAGGACAACGTGTTGGCTTTACAATTGAAACATTGTCAGGTAAGTTCGGAACTTTAGCGCATGTGAATCAAAAATATGGTCCAAAAGTAAGCAAATATCGGGTTAACATAGATGATATCGACTTTATCATTGTGCCTGAGTTGGAAATGGCACGTGCATCAGGTCGGCTTATCATCATTGACGAAATTGCTAAAATGGAGCTATTCTCAAAGAAATTCGAAGATGAGGTTCGTAAATGCTTAGACACGAGACGTGTCCTTGGCACAATCCAGCAAAGAATACATCCTTTTCTCGATGAGATACGGTCGCGCCGTGATGTTCATCTGATTGAACTGACAACAGAGAATCGTTATCATGTTCCGATGCAGGTTCTGAGGATTTTGAAGGTTTAGAGTACTTACCTTGTCTTGGTTCTGAAATACAGAACAAAGATTACCAATAGAGATAGAAAACCAAAAATCACAACTGCTACATAAAGAAGTGCTGGTACTCTATCAATCCCCTGAGGAGAAATCTCTACTGCAATCCAGCCTGTATCAAAGATCAGCTGAACGGATGAATTGTCCTGTGCAACAACTTTGAACCAAACCACAACACCATGCGAATACTCACCAAATGAAGCTGTAAAGATGTTCACAATCTCAGACTGCCCCATATCTTCAGTTTCGAATTCAAAGTCAACAGACTCTGGATCACCAACACCCCAACTAATCTCTAGATTACTGATGTTGTTCAAGTCCCACACATAAGCAATAACTGAGAGATTATTACTAGTAGGAGTTGAGTAAGTTTGGATTGCGTGTACTTGTGCAACTGTAGGTGGATGTGCGTCTGGGGTGACTTCAACTTCTATCAGTGAGAATGCACTTTGATTAAAGAAGTCAGTGTATGTCATATTGTAGAGGTATGTCCCAACAGAAAAACGATCCACATTTAGAACATACTCCTCACCACGCCATGTACCATTATCGTGAACCTCTCCATTGAGTGTCAGATTGAAGGATTTGGGATTGCTTTCTTCGATTGTCCAATTGATGAAGTAACCAGTGTAGCCTTCCTCGTAAGATAGATCACCCGAAGGAGTAATAATGGGAGCTCGGATATCAGGGTATATTGTAATGTTGACTGAGTCATTTGTCATTCTACCAAAATCGTCAAAGAGTGTAAGTGTAAGTGTATAATTGCCAAGGAAAAGACCATCAACGTCGACAACTATATCTCCTCCTTCAGGATCACTAAATGTCCAATCAGGCTCTTCTATGTCTATGAATGTGTGAAACGCCGATACATTCCCATATGATGTGTCGTTGTAGAGGATGACTGATTTAACGGTGTAGTTCTTTGGATTACTATCATATGCATGCCATATGACCTCGTACCCTTCATCACCAAACTCATAGACAATGTCATCTGGAGAGGTTATTGTAGGATCAGTCAAGTCAGGAAAGACTGTGACGTTCACATGACTTGTCGAATTTCGCCCAAAGGTATCATTAACGAACAATGAATAGAGATACCAACGGGATGCATTTAGTCCATCCACATTAATGGTAATATTGTTCCCATTCCAAGGTCCAGATACTATGATGCTTTCATTACTGGTAGGTTCGTTTGATATTCTGGATACATTATAGAAATCAGGATTTGATTCAGTAATATTCCATCGAATCTCATGTCCAAAACTCCCAGCCTCGTATGTAATGTTTTCAGGTTGTGCAATGATTGGTGCAGTTTCATCCAGGATGACTGTGATAATGGTTGTTGCGGATGCACTCTCACCTTCTTGGTTGAATACAGTGCACACCATTGTGATTTCTTTGGGAAGTGTATCAACCAGATTTTGTTGATAGAGCCAAGCAAGGTATACTGTAATGGCACCACCCTCCCAAAATCCATAATCTAACCTAATTCCATTAGCTGTTACACTGTAATTCTTGGGATCGGGGTCACTTGCATGATAGACAATTGTACGACCAATGGTTCCATTCTCAAACTGGTAGGTGCTAGGTCCAGAAATGGTTGGAGCTGCAAGCTCCATAGAAGCAATTCGATCATAGGAATGACTAACATTATTTGTCGTTAAAACATAAGGTGAAAGAACAAACCATGCCAGAATAACTGCAATTGCAATGTTGCGACGTTTCAATGAAACCATCTGACTAACTTCCTGTTATTGTCTATAAGTGGACTTGTTGACCGCTCGAACTTCTTGGTGTAGTTTTATACCCTTCGGTGATTGATATGCAATACAACAAGCATAAAGGGCATTTGTATAACATAGGCTGATAAGAGCGAAAGATGCTTCAAATTTTGAAGAACTTTGCTAACATTGGGACTAGCAAGACATTGGGGAAGCAAAGGTGCCAAAAGCGATTCACTCGATATGGTGGGATGACAACCTCGGCCCTTCGGTTGGGAGGTCATATCCTGAAACAGATCATTTGACAAGCGAGGATGCATTGATCATCTTTATGGGTCATGGAGTGAATAGAGAGGCGGAGGTTGGATATTCAAAGTTACCACGTGGATTAGCCATTTCTTATATGAAACCGCCAAATTGCATAGCGGTTCTTCTCAATGAAGGAGAAAACACAACCACTATTGAACGAAATCTCCTAAGACTTGTGAAATATATTGATTTTAATAGTGACAAGTGGGACACAGAGCTTCAACGTGCATTTGAATTACTTCATGAATTAATTGATGAAACAAGTGGAGCTGAACTCTTAACTAATCCAGAGGTCAAGAAGCTCGTTGAGGATATGTCAAATAATAGAGTCCATGCATTAACTCCAAAACATGTGCTGCGTCTATCAGTTAGATACCCAAAGGCACGAGAGTACTTTGGAAATGATGATGATGAAGTAGTCAGAATGTTGAAAGACCTTGAAGATGAAGATATACTTGAATCACGTACTTATGGGCGTCGCGTTGAGTGCAGACAGTGTGGCGAATCGGATTTATCAATGGAACTCTTGTGTTCAAATTGTGATTCAAATGATATCAATAAGGTCTATACACTCTTCTGTCCAAAATGCAGCAACCAATTTCACGCAGTTCTAGTTGATGATATTGCAGAGATTACTTGTTTGAGCTGTAAACAACCAGTGAAGGTTGGAGAACTCGCAATTCTTGACGTAGAACCACTTTGCAACAATTGTGGAACTGCTTCCAATGATCCCAAAATCGTTTTTCGCTGCGCATCATGTGGAAAGCAATTGAAGGGACCTGATCTTTTAGCTGGCACCGGTCTGGCATATTATCCCAAAAAGTGAACCGCAAGAGTTTTGTCGAGCGTTGAGCTGCATCACTGAGGAGAGGAATGACAAAATGTCAGATACAAAAATAAATGTGGGAGTGATCAAGCTTGGTGCAATAGCTTCAGCACCACTTCTTGATCTGATATTAGATGAACGTGCAGAACGCGATGATATCAACGTGCGAGCTTTTTCAAGCGGTGCGAAAATGGATGAGGAATCAAGCGTCAACCCTGCTGAATCAGTAATAGCGTGGTCACCGCACCTTGTCCTGGTTGTAAGCCCAAATGCGGCTCTGCCTGGACCAACAAAAGTCAGAGAAATGTTGGCTGCGGCTAAACTTCCAACTATTTCAATATCAGATGGTCCTGCTGAAAAGGCGTTCTATAAGAAAGATGATGAAGGAAAGAAGCAACCACATGTCCTTGATAACCAAGGCTTCATTGTGATTCCCGCTGACTCAATGATTGGAGCAAAGAAAGAATTCCTTGATCCAACGGAGATGTCTTTGTTCAATGCTGATGCAATCAAGGTTCTATCAATTACAGGGGTTGTAAGAGCAATTCAGCATGAGCTTGATACAGTAATCGCAGCTATCCAAGCTGGTGAAACTCCTGACCTACCTTTGGCAAAACTTACAGCCGAGAAGATTGTCAAGTGTGGATATTTCAAGAATCCTTATGCAAAGGCTAAAGCAATTGCAGCCCTTACGATCTCTGAAGCTGTGGCAGAAATCACAGCAAAGGGATGCTTCAAGACAAAAGAGGCTGAAGACTATATTCCACTTGTCGCAGCAGGCCACGAAATGATGCGAATAGCAGCAAATCTGGCTGATGAGATCAGGGAACTTGAGAAGTCTAGGGACTCGGTGCTTAGGAATCCTCATGTATCAAAAGGTAAAGTGAAGACCAAGACAGCGCTAATGGACAAGCCAAAGTAGTTTCCATGCTACTTCTTCTTCTTGACTGTCTTCTTTACGACTTTACGAGCATCCTTCAGAATCTTCTCAGCACGATCAATGCCAAGCCCTTCTACTTTCTGGGCTAGTCTTTGAGCAGATTCTCCAGCTAACTGAGCGGCGGATTCGTATCCTGCCGCATTCAGTTTTTTCTCCAGGCTTGCACCAATTCCAGGAACTCTTCTTAATGGAAGCATATCCTTGAAGTCCTCACCAAGAATATCGTCCATCTCACTATCACTCAGATTAGAACTTGCATCGATGATATCAATTTGGCTTCGAATTGACGCAAAGTCATCAGCTTTCACAAACGCATCAACTGTTTTCTTTACTTGGCGGTCATCAAAATCCAAGTCGAGATCCTCCATTTCTATTTCTCTTCCAAGTGTTATTGGCAAAGGTCCAGTCAAATACAGAGCTCCAAGAGATAGTAGAATAGCAACCTGTCCTCCTAGATTAGGCAGCCAATCAGGAGGACTAAATGTTACACCAAACACTACGACATTGTAATCCAGCGCCCAAAACAATGTCATGTAGCCAAGAAAGAAAAACCAGTACATTGAAAGACGGAATCCCTTAGTTTTTACAGATCCCAATTCAGGCCATATCAAAAGCAAGCACAGTCCTAAAAAGTATCCTTCTACAATTCTCTCCGAAATCAGAAGAAATGGAAGATAACCGAACCCATATAATGAAGAACCAAAGATGGTCAGTAGACCCATGAGGAGAATTACGAAACGAAATGCTGTTTTTCGTCCAAGGCGATCTGAAATAAAACCAGCCAGCAATATAGAAACAACAAATGGCACCACATCGAGAATGATGTTATTTACAGAGTGACTAAGAGATATGAATGGAGAATAAGCATCAGTAAGTTCCATTTTGGTAACTGTGTACCAAAGTAAATGAGCTCCCAATATGAGTGACATTGGAACGAAGTATTTGAATGAGCTCCCAGCAATTGTGAGTGATGCACGAGCAACTTTCCATGGTTTAAAAGAAGCTGAGATTATGATAGAAACTAACGAAATGAAAGCAGTGAGAGCAATCGTGTTCAAAACAAGTGGCAACATGACATAGCTATCAAGAAATGTGAAGATGGTGTACAC
>PJET01000185.1 GCA_002825515.1 Candidatus Thorarchaeota archaeon MP11T_1
CGCTATGATATTATATGTTGACAAGATGGTGAAACCGCTTAGGGATCACTTTGAGAAGAAAAAGAGTGCAAGGGAAATGTATGAGCTTGTTAAGAGCTATCAAATAACTCGGTAGCCATTCGACGCTTTCGTGTGCTTCGAGTGACAAATCCCAATGCAACAAACCCCACAATTACACTGAACCACAGCGTGACTACACGAATCAGAATTGTAGCTGCACTAGCACGCGCGACCGGGACACCAAGTAGAAATGTTATCAGTGCCACTGATGTGATTTCATAGGTACCGACACCTCCAGGAAGGAAGGAAACAGCTCCAATGATTGAAGCCGTTGCATGAACGAATGTTGCTTGAAGTAAAAGAACAAGCGATGTTGGCAGAAGAGATGGCAAAACCCCACCTGAGAGTAGACTAAGAAGTAACCAGAGCTCTAAACATTCCATGAACCAACCTGGTACACTAATTGCCGTGCTTAAGACCAGAGGTTTTGGACCAAGTGTCTGAGTCATCGTATTTTCAATATCATCAAAGCTTTCTTGAAATCTCTTGAGTGGCCCTATAGATGTGAATCTTTTGAGTATCTTTTGATAGAAAGTCTTCTGACTCAATACAATTGCTGCAACAAGAACAACTCCACCAAGCATTAGTACAGTTAAAAGTTGGTCTCCAGTGTTTACTCCGATCCCAAATCCAATCATAGCAAGAAGAACAAGAGCTAAAAGATCAGTGACACGTTCTGAAACTACAACTGGTACAGTCTTCGCAATTGGAGTTCCATTAATATCTCTGATGAAATATCCCTTGATTGCTTCCCCAATCTTACCTGGGGTTGTGGTAAGAGTGAATCCTGCAAGAAAGACACTGAAACTATCTTTATTCGTGAGGTGGACATCAATCCGTTTTAGATAGTACTGCCACTTTAGATATCTAATGATATAGTTCAAGAATGACAAAACCATCATTGCGGGTAGGACCCACCACCACTCGATGGATACTAACGCTGCTGCTACATTATCCAATTGGCCATAGAGTCCTACTGCTGCAAAAACGATAACGCTGAAGATTACAAATGCTATAACCTTCTGAGTACTTATCATGGATTGCTCCATGGAACTAGGTTTTTCATCACCAGCTGTCATACGCAACCTTCCTTACCCTTTGCCACAGCATTGTTGGAATATGTAACAGGAAAATGGAGGGATGCCCTGTAATCTGGGTTCGCCCTTTTTTCAATTGCTCATAGATGTCTTCAGCTGTTTCAATATCCTGTAACCATGTCTTGGCATTACCAATTTCCCAGTGGGTATGCCCATCGCTTCCAGCAGTCATAGGCTTATTCAGTCTTTTAGCTAGTTTTTGTGCCCTTCTATTAAACAAATCAATTATGCACCTTGAGTTGATTCCTTCTATTAGATCAACATGTTTCATTATTATCGCATCTGGGAGACCACGTCTCTCAGCTGTATATTTTCGGAGAGGATCTCGTGGGTGTGGGAGCACAACTATCCCGTTACAATCATGAATGTCTTCTGAAATCTCCTCGAATGACCTGTTTTCAATATGTTCAGTAACAAAGAGACCTATAACTTCACCATAATCTGTAGTTTTGTATTCACATGCTGGAATAATGAATTTGTCATCGCGTTCAATGACCTTGAGTGTGGCGGCTCTCCAGTGTTCAGTTGGTGCAACACCTCTAAGTCCTTTTTTTTGCATGAGTTTGAACAGATTGTATGGACTCTGCATTCCATCCTTCGAGTGGATTGTATGCATATGTAAGTCGAAGGCGGAAAGTCTGTGGCTCAATATATTCACCCTATTATGGGATTATTGGTGGGAATAGAGGTGGGAAGAGGTCGAATAGGAAGTTGTAGATCTCAACATAGAAGAACAATGATACAATCAAAGTGATGAAGAACAAAATCCCACCGAAGAGGATTCCTTTGTCCTTGAAGGCTAGATGTGGTTTCCTACCTACATCACTTTCAGAATAAACTAGATAGACGTATCTTAGCACAATACCCGCGACTATTGGTACAGTAATGATTACTGGTTGCGTTTCCAACACCAACTGATAATTAGCATAGCAGTATAGCGCATAAAACAGAACCACCCATGTCGCTGACATTGAAATTCCATGATTTAGCATAGTTTCTGTATATTGTTTAAAGACAGGTTTGTGCAGTGGTGCTTCTTCACCGAGTAATTGTAATTCATTCATACGCTTTCCAAAGCCTAGAACTAGAGAAACAAAAAAGACTCCAATAACAAGCCAGGACGTGAATGGTTGTTCGATAAGGAATGTGCCTGCAATCGCCCTTATGATGAATCCAACAGCTATTATACATACATCAATAATCGCATAGTTACGCAATTTCCAATTATACAACTGGCTATTTATGATGTAAAGCACCACCATCAAAAAGAATGCTGCATGTTGAGCCCATGATAGAATAAGACCACCCACCATTAACACCGCTGCCAATCCTCGAGCATTTGTTCGTGATGCTTGACCTGAAGGTAAAGGTCGTTTCCTTTTTTCGGGGTGAGCTGCATCTTTCTCAAGATCTACTATGTCGTTGAAAATATATCCCGCGCTTGATACTGCACAAAGTACTCCAAATCCAAACAGTAAAACAGGCATACTAGCTACAACAAAGTTGAACCATTCTCCAAAGTTATCCAAATGACCGAAGACAACGGGCAGAAAAATAAGCACATTCTTGTACCATTGGTGTGGCCGCATTAGTTTAAGATAATCATAGAACCCCATTTTCGTTTTCTCCTATCAATTCTTTATTCTGAATATGTGCTCCAAAGTTTACCCCATTCGGTGTCTTCAAGGAACCATTTGACCCATTTCTTCCCCTTTAAAGGAAGCCAAATCCCGTCATGATATAATCCAGACAGTTGGGTGGGGAGCCACATCAGCGGCGACCTGAACAAGAATGTTTCCATTCCTGGAAACCTAAGAAATCCGCGATTAAAAGCTATAACTGGGCTCTTACCAGGACTCATATGAAAATTCGGGAGGTCCTTCCAATCTTCAAAATCGCCAACAATCTCAATCTTATCAGGATCTGATTCACCAAGCCCCAAATCAGTAGCAATCTTAAGTTTGTGTACGGAGTCTTGATCAATTCCCATAAGTCGAGTCTGAACAGTATCTGCAGCAACCATATCTGAAGTTGCGATCAGGATGTTTCCAATCTTAGGAATCATAGTCCTTGGACCCGCTCCATCTCCCATCACTGTGCCATCTGTCAAGACAAACTCAGAATGTGAAATTGTTTGTTGCATAAGTAGCAAATCTACTAATATCTCGTGAATCTTGAGATGAGCAAGATGCCTGTTCTTGGTTAGATAAAGACCAAATGAATCCTTGAGGGCTCCTGTCATTTGGGTATGGCCATGGGTCTTTATAGTTGGAAGATGAATAATGTTGGTACCAAAGATTTCCTTTGGAGCGATTGTTTCACGAAATATATTTTCCATAACTAGGGTCTTCTGTGGAAGATTAACATCTACATATGTTGCTTTTATGAGTGGTAGAAACTTAATTCTGTGTTTCTTGATTACAGGATACCAATTGTTATTCTTGACACCAGCATAGATGTTCGTTACGACTGTTTCATTTTCTACAGCTTGTATCCTTCTGTGATCAAATCCATCAGAGATTAGTTTCTTGAGAAGACCATCGAATATGTAGGGATTTGTTGAACACGCTGGATACAGCTTGCTCCAAGAGAGATTCAGCTTGATTGTGGTGATTACATCCTTAGACACGAACTTATCATAATCTGCGAGCTCCATTACCCTCGCAATATCCTCATTGATTGTCTTTGGGGTGGTTTTAACAACAGCTACCTTTGGCATGATGAATCAACTCTCGAAATCGTCCCCGTGTTTGTTCGTTGTTGGCAAATGTTCTTCTTAATAACTTGCCTCAATGGTAGGAGTTGCACTAGAGGTTGAATACTTCCACTTTCAACTCGTTTCCTAATCTCACGACCTTAGGTATAGCTGCTCCATGATATGATGCGCTAAAGATGCTGATGAGTTTTCCATCAAAGAACTTCCTAATGCCTTCAGGAAATACTTCATGTGCTCTGAACATCATTGATATACCAAAATTCTGTGTGAATTCATTGAATGCTTTTCGTCCGAATGCTTTAACCCGGGCGCCTCGTGAATTTGCTGCAAACCAAAAATCTGCTTCCTTTGGATCATTCCATGCCATCTGAAATAAGACGTCCTCTGGAAAATTCTCATCGAATCTGTTGCATGACTGAATGTCATTGAGAGATTCTACGCCCTCTGGTATCCCACCGTGGCATGCAAAGAGAGAATTGTGGTTGATTGCAGCCATAGGAAGTACTTGAAACACTTCCAAATACCTACTATAAACTTCATAGGAGAACTTTCTCATGACTTCTGTATAGAATCCATAGCGTTGTGCAACTTCATCCGACTCATGATTGCCTCGGAGCATGAATACACGTTCTGGATTAGTTACTTTTAGAGCCATTACCATATTGAAGGTTTCAACCTGTGCTGGTCCTCTGTCTGCATAATCACCCAAAAAAACAAAATTATGATTCTTGTATTTCTCAAATAAATCCTGAACACTTCGGACTGAATTAAACTCTCCATGGAGGTCTCCCACAAAGAATAGATTACGAGATGGAATTTCCATTACATTCGGTTCATTTCGATATAAGTCTCTAGTCATTCCAGTTAAAACATCAATATCCTCTGGTGTGATATTCAAATTCCCTTTTAGGATGGAATGAACGATCTCCACTTTCTCTGCTCACAACCTATTTCCAGTTCAGTGCCTTAAACACCATTTCTACTGCCTCTTCTGGAGAGTTTGCAGCATACACAATATCAGCTCGTCTTTCATCGATTTTCTGTCCAGCCAGTTTTGCTGCCCATCCTCCAGTTGGAACTAGCGATACTACTGGTTTATCAGAGAACCATGCAATAGCCATCTCGCTCAAAGTACCAGCTAATCCATCAATTGCTATGACTGCATCTCCAGTTTTAGCAACAAGAAAATTCCGCGCGTATCCAAGACCCGTTGGAATAGCAATATCAACATACTCATTTGCATGCTCCTTGGCATCAGTTGGTAAGATGCCGAGTGTCTGACCTCCTTCTCTTTTTGCTCCTTTACATGCTGCTTCCATCACTCCCCCAAGACCACCACAGCACAAGACCGCTCCTCTCTTGGCAATCTCAGCTCCGACTCTTTCAGCTAGCTCAATAACATCTGAACTACTATTTGAACCTCCGATTACAGAAATTACTCTTGCTGACATGACTCATCTCCACATTTCAATAGCTATGTGATGATTCAAGAGTGTGTAATTTCTTTTTTAGCATACTGAAAACGTCTTTTGAGAGTCTTCCTTCTTTTACTCTCTCTCTTGCTGCTTCAAGAAGTGACTTTCCTAAATCATTTTCTTTGAATCCACTTAGAATCTCAATTGGAATTTCCTCAATCGGTATGGCTGGATTCAAATCAAAACGTGTGCAGATGGTCGTCCGCTGAATTTGTTTTTTCACATGAGCCGGCAATATTCCTGCTGATAGTGCATAGATTTTGGCAATTGTGAGTATTGCCCTTGAACCCATCTCAGTTGAAGACCAGCCTGTGTCAGTTCCAACAATACATATGTTTGATTGTCTCTTGCAGCTATGTGAACAATATCTGCAGATTCCCGGTTCCATTCGAACCACACCAGTTTTCATGCAAATCCAGGCGACTCCCTCATCAAGTTCTATTCCACAAAGGTCACCAATGACTCGTAGACCAAGCTCCATTGCTATTGTACGTATTTCACCAATTTCTTCCAATGAATTGGGTGGTGCAGATGTTTCTTGATTAGTTGGTTCATAGATTGGACATTCACTTTCATTCAGAGCAACAATCATGTGGAGATGAGTCTTTTTCAAATCTGTCAAAACTAGTCCTTCAGCTACTAACCTCATTACCTCATCAATTTGCTGTACGGCATATACCGGAAATTGCGACTCGAAAAATGCATCCAGTTGATAGGACACAGATTCCGCGTCTCTAACAGTTCCTACTATTACTATCACTAAAGGTGTTTCTGGATTGAGTGAAAGCCGATTGAATAGTGTAGGTGTGCTCTCTACATCCTCAGGTCGAAGAATCAGAATTATTGCACGATGTCCTTTAGTAAAGCTCTGAGACAATCTCTCCATTCGTTCAGAATATGGTACAGACCATAGTTGAAGTACTACATTCACATTTTTTGGAAAATCAAATTTCGCTACTCCAAGGCTCAAACCGACTGAATTATACAACTGACAAGAAACACGATCTCCAGATGCTCCACTTAAGAAGCCCGTCTGAAGTGGTAAATCATTTCCCACAATTAGGACTTTGAAAATCATGCGATTATTAATAATATTTGGAGTAGTCATCCTCACAGATTAAATGGTGCAATCCGATATAATACCTATGGGTCAAAGTATCACCCTGCGCCTCATTTATGGGAAGGTATTTTTGTGCCTATCAAATTAGATATTGAGAAAAAATGGTTCGCATCTATAAAGCAATAGATTCAGAAAAGGCAAGTCGTACAGGCTATGTGGCTAGCTACGTTGCTGACATTAATTTTAGACGCTCCTTGGATAGTTGTGGCGTGATACATGTCGGAATAAATGGCAATGGAAAGAGTTCACCACACTCTCATGAGTATTTGGAGGAGGTGTTCATCGTTTTATCTAAAATGTTGATACACATCAATGATACAACTCATGAATTGGATGAAGGTGATGTTATTCTTGTTGAACCTGGTGAAGCGCATTCATTCGAAACTCTTACCAACCAAAGCGGACGGATTATTGCATTGAAATTTCCGAATCTTAAAGATGATAAAGTTGTGCCAGGAAAGAGAAGCGAGTCCTAATAGTCGTCGAAGTCAAAATCTTCATCTTCGTCATCCTCAAAAATGATATCTATTGAGGGTCTCTGAAAGGTAAAGAGAGTTGAACCAGGAACTGAACGTTCAATTGCTTTACGTAGCTCTCTCCAATCTCGATGTCTCCGGCGTCTTCCTATTAAGCCTGCAGCTGTTATTAGAATAAACGATAAGACTCCTACTAAATAGAGTTCCATTCTTGAATCGAATAATCCTGAAACAGCACTAAGTGCTAGGACTACGATTCCTCCAATAATCAGGACATTTAGAGAACAATCGCAAGTAATACCAAGTTGTCGAGGGCCCACCTGAAAATCCTCTGGATCTGCTCCTGGGGCAAGGTTGAGGTAGTAGTTGAATGCAGTAGCAAGTAGAATAACGACAATTAAGATTGTCCAAGTTAAAATATCCAATTCTTCTCCATCCACTTCTATGATTTTACCTCAGCTTCCGGCTCAGCTACCTTCAAACAGCTGAAACCATATTCGCCTTCGAATGATATCTCTGCGGTTTCGCTTGGAATTATTGTCAATACTACTGAATACTTTTTGACTACTTCAGGATTTGCATCGGACACTTCATAGCTGCCATTTGTGAGTGCAATCTTATGTCCAGTCTTTAGTGCGCTGAGCTCTGGATGATTAGCAATTGCTATTGCCACACGAGATTGCAACTTATCATTTCTTACCACAAGCATTTCAACATCATCAATGGTTTCGAGCGAGAGAACATCCATCCAGCCAGTAAGTTCATTCTTCAGCTTTTTCTGATCAACAGGTCCACTAGTAGTCATGCCTTCAATAGAAGGAAGTTGGCCTTGTATTTCGTTCAGAATGGGCGTGATTTGTGATGTATTCCAACTCTTTTTCACAAAAGCTCTCAATGCATGTTCTGCAATCTTCTCAAGAGCGGGTTTGAACCTATCATGGGAAGAGGATGAAACCTTGTAGAGCATAAGGAATGAACCAAGTGCTCCTTCCTCTTTATTGTAAGCAACTCCAATCTTGTATGCAGTTACAGATAATTGCCATGCGTTGTCATGGTCATCAAACTGGATAGAGTACTTCGCGATATCGTTCAGCATTGACATTGTTACTTCTGGAAATTGTAGTTTATTCTTTGTTAGACTGAATCCACCCATAAATTTCCTAAGGATCTGCATTGTTATGTATAGACCTTCCGAGGTCTCTAACATACTTGTTAGACCTATTCTGTTTATCATACTATCATAGAGACTGTAGTAATAGTCTATCTCCTCATGAGCCTCTCTTATGAGTGCAAGTACAATTCTAACAAAAAAGACCGTGGCTTTCAACTCATCATTACTAAC
>PJET01000075.1 GCA_002825515.1 Candidatus Thorarchaeota archaeon MP11T_1
AAACATTTTATCGGGCATTCTAGAACCGTCGAACATCTCCACGGAGTGACGAAATAATGGCAGAGCCCTCATCGAAGCCAGTTGTCATAATCGGAGCAGGAATTGCAGGAATGCGAGCTGCCCTAGATCTAGCGGATATGGGTGTGAAAGTGTTTCTTGTTGAGAGGAACCCCTCTATTGGAGGTCACATGTCTCAACTGGACAAAACATTCCCTACCTTGGACTGCAGCATGTGTATCCAAGGACCATGGATGGTGGACTGTTCACGTCATCCCAACATCGAGATTCTAAGTTACTCGAATGTCACTGAAGTCGCCGGCAAACAAGGTGATTTCCAAGTGAAGGTACTCAAACACACTCGGCGTGTGAATGCTGACAAATGTACCGGTTGTGGAGACTGTCAAAGAGTATGTCCGATAGAAGTGCCGAATGAGTATGATTTGGGTCTGAAGATGAGAAAGGCTGCCTACATTCCTTTCCCACAAGCAGTACCCAACATTGCAACAATTGACATGGAAAACTGCATTGAGTGCATGACGTGTGTGAAGACTTGCAAGGCTGAGGCTATCGTTTTTGATATTGCTGATGAAATCTTCATGATTAATGCAGGTTCAATCATTGTTGCTACTGGATACGAACTCCTCGACCTGACCACTGTTCCAGAGTATGGCTACGGTAGATTTGCGAATGTTGTCAGTGCTCTTGAGTATGAACGCATGGTTTCTGCTAGTGGGCCTACTGGTGGTGTAGTCATGCGCCCCTCTGACGGTCGCGAACCGCACAAAATTGCATTCATCCAATGTGTAGGCTCCCGAGATGTCAACCATTGCTCTTATTGTTCAAAGATATGTTGCACCTACGCCACGAAGGAAGCAATCATCACTAAAGAGCACACTCCTGAGGTTCACATTGATGTTCTCTACAATGACCTACGAGTATTTGGTAAAGGTTTCGAAGAGTTTCTGGTTCGGGGAGAAACAGAATACAATATCAATTACGTGAAGGGTCTCCCCAGTGAGATCCAAGAGGAATATGGTACAGGCAATCTTCTGGTTCGTCATAGCAATGCAAAAGGTCACGACATTCTATTAGACAAGTATGACCTTGTAGTTCTCTGTCCTGCAATGGTCCCATCTTCCGACGATGGATTATTCGAACAGCTTGGCATCAAGACTGATGAATCTGGTTTTGTGAAGCCATTGATGGAATCTCTGATGATATCCGAAACTGGAATCCCTGGAATTCATATGTGCGGGTCAGTTCATATGCCGAAGGATATTCCTGATTCAGTTGCACACGGGAGTGCTGCTGCTGCGCTAGCTGCACTTGATATAACCATCCCCAAGGGTGAAGAAACTGAAGCACTCACAGAGGCTGATTTAGAGCTTGTTGCAGCAGAACCACGAATTGGAGTTGTCATTTGCTCCTGCGGGATAAACATAGCAGGAACTGTAGATGTTGGGGAAGTCACCCGATATGCAAGCAAACTACCCAATGTCGTATACTCGGAGAATCTTCTCTACTCGTGTTCATCAGATGCTCAGGTCGTCATAAAAGAGGCAATCAAAGAACACAATCTCAACAGACTTGTTGTGGCATCATGTACTCCTCGTACGCATGAGCCATTATTTAGAGCAACCATCGAGGAGGCTGGACTGAACAAATACCTCTTTGAGCTTGCCAATATTAGAGAACATTGTTCCTGGGTACATCAAGCTGACAAAGATGAGGCCACCTCAAAGGCAATGGATCTCGTGCGTATGTCCGTGGCTCGGGCAAAACTACTCGAGGCACAAGACGAGGCAGTGACTCAAATCGATCCCTCCGTCTTAGTCATTGGCGCTGGAGTTGCAGGGATGGCAGCTACAGATGTCCTCTCTCAGAAAGGATTCAAGGTCTACCTTGTGGAAAAGCAGGACAAGGTGGGAGGATTTCTCAACGAACTCAACAGTGTGAATTTTGACAATAAACCCGCCTCTGAGATAATCGGTGACTATGAGAGTCGTATCAAAAATAAAGAGAACATTCAGATTATGTTGAACTCAGAAGTCATAGAAGCAAAAGGTTCGATTGGTGAGTTCGAAGTTGTAGTGAAAACCGGTAAGACAAAAGAATCACTGACTGTTGGAGTTGTCATTGTCGCTACTGGCGCTGTAGCTCTTGAGGAAAAGGGGCTCTATGGTCTTAGCAAGCTTCCTGAAGTAATGACTGAGGTTGAATTCAACAGGAAATTAGCTGATGACGAATTCACCGACGGTGAAACCTATGCAGTTATTCATTGCGCAGGGTCTCGTGAGGATGCGGCTTTGGAGGGATCCAGAACTTGGTGTTCTGGTATATGCTGCATGGTGGCTTTGGAGCATACCCTAGAACTCCTTGAGAAGTATCCAAACTCTCGAGTTTTCCATTTCTACCGTGATTTACGAGTCTTCTATGATGCTGAGGACAAATACAGAGAGGCTCGAAAGAAAGGAGTGGTTTTCGTTAGATTCGACAATGACTCACCTCCAGAGGTCAAGAAAGGTAAAGACAAGGCGCTCACAATCACCGTTCTAGACCAAGTACTTGGAGCTGAATTGACAATAGATGTTGATCACACAGTTCTAGCCACTGCGATGGTTCCACGACCAAATAAGGAACTCTCAGAACTGTTCAAAGTCCCACTGAACCTGTCAGGTTTCTTCATGGAGGCTCATCCCAAACTTCGTCCTGTTGATTTCCAGACTGATGGTGTGTTTGTCGCTGGTACAGCAACAGCACCGAAAAGCATTGGAGAATCGATTGCTGAGGGTCAAGCAGCTGCATCCAGAGCATTGATTCCGCTTATCAAGGGAATTCGAAAAGCTGAAGCCATTGTTTCAGTCGTCGATCCTGAGATATGCGTCGGTTGTGGAACCTGCGAGATCAACTGTGCATACAATGCGATTGAGGTTGTTCCTGGTGATGGAAGTCATGACTATGCTGTGACAAATCCTGTCCTTTGTCAAGGCTGTGGAAAGTGCGGTGCTGGGTGTCCTGCCGGGGCGATAACCATGAAGCACTTCACCGATGATCAGATCATTACACAAATCCGGTCAGCTCTCGAAGACATGCCTGCAAACGATTCTCGTATACTGACAATTTTGTGTAACTGGTGCTCATATGCTGGAGCGGATAGCGCTGGTGTTTCCAGATTTCAACAACCGCCAAACGTCAGGGATATCCGAGTCATGTGTACAGGAAGAGTGAGTGTACAGCACATTCTTGAGGCCTTCAGACTTGGTGCAGATATGGTCTGGATTTCTGGGTGTCACATAGGCGACTGTCACTATGTGGATGGAAACATCTCCTTCGAACGTAGATTTGCCATTGCAAAGAAGATAATCGAGAAAGCTGGACTAGAAACTGATAGACTCCAGTTCACACACATCAGTGCAAGTGAAGGGTCAATCTGGGCAGAAACTGTCAAGAAAAATACAGACCTTGTAGATAAACTCGGACCCAGTCCCTTGAGGCAGAGGAGGCGCTAAAAATGACACAGTCTTGGGGTCAATTCAAATCATTTGAAGGAAAGAAGTTCAAAGCACTTGATGCTGATTTCACCAAAGAGGTGTCTAATCTTCTCGGTGGAAAAGACCTTACTGCGTGTTTCCAGTGTGCAAAATGCAGTGCTGGCTGTCCCGTTGCTGACAAAGTGAACATTCAGATCCACGAGGTCATGAGGATGTTGCTCTTTGGACTGAAAGAGGTTCTTGAAACCGATATGGTATGGCTCTGTTCTACATGTTATACTTGTCAAGAGCGCTGTCCACAAGGGATTGACATCACTGACATTCTCTTTGGTTTGAAGAACATGGCATTCAGGAAAGGAATCACACCACAAGGATATTTGGGAGCACGCCAGTCACTCTACGATACAGGTAGGCTTTATGAACCCACAGACTGGGAGCGTGATGATCTTGAGCTCGATCCTGTTCCTGAGCTGAACATCGCGGACACAAAGAAAATGCTGGATAATACAAAGCTCATGAAATTGGAGGAGGGTGAGTAGGATGACTCAGAGCTATGAAGTTTTTCTCGGTTGTGCTATCCCTAGTAGGTTCAACAACTATGAATCATCTATGCGAGCCGTAGCAAAGGAGCTTGGTATCGAACTGATTGACTTTGAAGGTGCATCATGCTGTGGGACTGTAGTACTCAAGTCAATTGATGAAAATAGCTGGTTGTCAATGTCTGGTCGAAATATTGCACTGGCTGAAAAGAGAGGACATGACATAGTGACACCATGCAATGGTTGCTTTGGTTCATTGAAAGACACAAACCATGTTTTACATGATGACGAAACGTACCGAAAGAAAGTCAACGCAGCACTGAAGCCACTAGGTCTAGAGTACACTGGCAAAACAAAGGTTCATCATTTTGTTGAAGTCCTCTATGAGATGAAAGACGAGATTGAGAAGAAGATAGTTAAACGTCTTGATGGTCTCAAAGTCGCTTTTCACCCGGGATGCCATCTTATACGTCCATCTAATATTGCTGGCTTTGATGATCCCGAGCTTCCCTCCAAAGTGGATGAGTTGATTGAGTTGACCGGGGCAACAAGCGTTCACTGGGATATGAAACTACGGTGCTGCGGATCCCCCCTTCTCATTGCCAGTGAAGAAGTCGCAGTCAAGATACTCAAAGAAAAGATGGTTTCAGCTAATGGTGCGGGAGCTAACTGTGTCGTCACGAACTGTCCGGCCTGTCATACTCAGTTCGATATTCAACAGCTTGGTCTCAAAGACGACGAGGGAAATTCACTCGAGTTACCTGCATTGTTTGTGACACAGGTTTTGGGTGCTGCTATGGGTATTGACCCAGAACCATTAGGATTCGAGCTCAATAGAGTATCACTGGACCCAATCAATGACATCCTTGGGTTCTAGTCATTTTGCCAACTTGCTATCACCGTAGAAAAGCTGACCTATCCGCTGCATTGCGTTCCGGACACAGTCTTTCTTCCCACTTACTTGTAAATGGCGTTCTCCATCCAGAGAAATATTGACCATACAATCCTCAGCAATCTCAGATATTACCTCCACAGGGATTTCATCAGGAAGTTTAATTCGAAAGAATCCTACTTGTTTATCCCGGGGAATATCTGAGATGTGTACTTGTGGTTCTGGTTGGTACTCTTTACTTTCTCCTTTGATTGCCTTGTCGAATCTTTCTTCCCAAGAGGTTCGATATTCTATACCTTCCTTCTCCTCTGCCCAGATCATGAGTGTATCTCGAAGCCGCTGTATTTGAAGCTCCATTTCCATTTGTAGGCGACCATCTTCCTCACACTGAGCACCAGACCTTATCTCACTCTCAAACGACCGAAGATATTCAAGACTCATCTTTGAGTTTCTGAGGTCTGCATAAGTCAAATCTGGAATGAACACATCTCTCTCTCTGAGAGCACCCAGTAAATCATTCAGGACTATCCAACTTGCCAAGAGGTTATCCAATGAGACCACGGTCTCACTCCCTCAACATCTCTTCAGTCTGATCGAGAATGCTCTTCTCACGCCACCATCTAAGGTCTCGAGCTCCTGTTGGACATATAGCACAGCATGCACCACACCCCTCACACCGCATCTCATCGGTTACGCTTTTCTTGACTCCTGGTTCAACTTCAATCATCGATATTGCATCATAGGGACATATCTCGGAGTAATGACATAGATCGCATCCTACACATAGGTCTTGGTCAACTTCTGCTGTGAGAAGCTCAATCTCAACTGTGCCTAAGTTCAAAGGTATACATGCTTCACTTGCAGCACCACGAGCTTGGTTGATTGAGTCTCCAATATTCTTTGCATAGGTCACGCCGAGAAATACACCTGGGACGGTCGTTTCAACAGGTTTGTATTTCATGTGCATCTCTGCCAAGAATCCATCTTGACCACGGGTGATGCCCATCGCTTTCACAAACTCATTAACATCGTGCGGTGCTTCGAGTCCCAAAGCTAAAACAACTAGCTCCGATTTAATCTCGAAGGTTTCTTGTGAGAGAGTATCATAAACAGTTACAATTGCCGAGTCCGCATCAGGGTCCTTCTCAACAGTCACTGGTCGTTCGCGATCCCATCGAAGGTATGCTATTCCCTTCTGTCTGTTCTCACGCCACATCTCCTCCATACCTTTCGCAAATGGACGGATGTGTTCCTTGTAGGCTGAATATATCTTGATGTCAGGAAACATCTCCTTTAGCTCATGCTGTATCGCAATAGTGGCTGAACAACACACTCTGGAACAGTATCTGTTGCCCTCGCCAGGATTTTGTCTTGAGCCAACACAGTGAATAAAGACCGGATTCTTTGGCGGTTTCTTGATCTCGCCATCTCTCAGTCTTCTCTCTAGTTCAAGCGTTGATATCACTCCCGGAACCTCTTCCCAGCCATACTCGCCCTGTTTTGGTTCATAGACATCTGAACCAACAGTTATCACCATTGATCCAATGCGATGAACTGTTCTCTCACCTGATTCCGTATTAGTCAGAGTTATGTCATAGTTCCCATAGGAACCATCGCGACCAACAACTTTTGAGTTTAAGAGAACCTGTATTCGCTTATTCTTCTCAACCTTCGCGACGAGATTATCTACAATATCTTGGGAGGATTCCATTTCTGGGAAGACGTGATAAAGCTCATTGAGTCTGCCTCCTAGTTTCTCTTGTTTCTCTACAAGAATCACATCAAATCCTTTTCGAGCAATATCAAGCGCCGCAGTCATTCCTGAGACTCCGCCGCCAACAACCATTGAAACTGGAGTTACTTCAACCTTCTTTAGGGGCACCTCTTCATTGTTGATTGCCTTAGCAACAGCACTTCGAATCATGTCCTGTGCTTTCTCTTGTCTTGTTTCAGGGTCCTCGTTCACATGGACGAGAGCAAGATGTTCTCTGAGACCAACTGGTCCGACTAGATAGTAGCCTGAGAGACCTGCAGCTTCCAACGCACTCCTGAAGGTCGACTCGTGTTGTAATGGGGAACATGATCCCACGACAACGCGATTGAGCTTATGCTCCTTAATCGCATCAGTCACTAGCTGTTGGCCGGGGTCACTGCACATAAAGATGTAATCTGTTGCATATGCAACGTTTGGCAGATCTTTCGCCCACTCAGCAAGACCTGGTGAGCTTATCTCATTGCCAATAATGCCACCACAGTGGCAAATGAATACGCCCACTCTAGGCTCATCTCCAAGCTCCGCTGGGGGAATCTCAGGTACTGGTTCCGGAATTGGAACTGGTAGAATGCTATGAGCGGCCATTGCCGCCCCCTTACCCTCATTTACAGAATCTGTTCCATCTCTAGGACCGTGGGCACAACCAGCTACGAAGATTCCCGCCCGATTGGTTTCAAGCGCAGAGGCATTTGCATGCTTTTCCTTTATCCATCCCGCCTCGTCAAGGTCAATGTTGAGAATCTTTGCAAGCTCTGCCGTTCCTTCACTTGGTCTGAAACTAGCATTAAGCACGACCATTGAAATTTTGTCAATCTCAATTATTTTTCCGCTTTCAGTGTCCTCCATCTTGACAAACAGATCGTGTGTGTCAGGGTCTTCTTGAATTTCAGACACTCTTCCTCTAATGAAATCAATTCCTCGGTTCTTTTGGGAATCCCACAAAAATTCCTCCAAGGCTTTACCAGCAGTTCTCATGTCCATGTAGGTGTAAATTATTTCACAGTGGTCTTCAGGATAGTGCATTCTTGTTACTTGTGCAAGCTTCAGCCCGAATGAGCAACAGACCCTATTGCAATGTTTTGCATATCCACTGATGTTCTCTCTCACATCTCTACTCCCGACACAGTTCACAAACAGGATTTTCTCAGGTTCTTTACCATCAGAAGGTCGAACCATGTGGGCGTCTGTAGGACCTGTTGGATGACTTTGTCTGTCGTATTCCATAGTAGTGACAACGTTGGGATATATGCTATAGCCATATTCTCCATAATCCAATGGCCTGTATTCCTCAAAGCCCGTTGCCACAATAATTGAGCCAACGTTGAGTTCGCATACCTTGTCCTCATCATCATACATGATACAGTCTTGAGGGCAAACCGATGCACAAGTCCCGCATCCGATACATGCTTCTCTGTCAATTGTTGCAATAAGTGGAATCTGTTGTGGGAAATTCATATAGATAGCTTTGCGAAGTGAGAGACCTTTGTCGTACTCGTTAGGAACTTCAACAGGGCATGATCGGATACAAAGTTGACAACCAGTGCACTTGTCTTC
>PJET01000186.1 GCA_002825515.1 Candidatus Thorarchaeota archaeon MP11T_1
GGAGCGATGCTTGATGCTGGTGCATACGCACTAGGCGTTGGCGGAGCAATTACAGACAAGAGGGCGATCAAGGAAGGAAGATACGAAGTAATTACTGAGAATGTTAGGAAATTCCTTGATATTGTGAAGAAGCATAGAAGCTAAAAGGGAAACAACTAAATCAGTCTTTAGCTGCACAGGGCTATTGGAGTGCTATGAGATGACTCAGGACTTAATTGAACTCATGCGAGAAAGAATCGCTATAGGACTTGAACGAGAGAAAACGATGGAAGCCATTAAGGGATGGGAACGAACAGCACATCTAAGCTTGAAAGAAGGAACAGAATACCACTTCATCGTCAAGGATAACAACATCACTGTTCATGAAGGTCCCATAGACAACCCAGATATGCGAATTCAGAGTGATGAAGACACTATTAGAAAATTGTTTCTTGAGGAAATGAGTGCAGCGTCAGCCCTCTTGAAACGAAAATTGAAAGTGAAAGGTTCAGCATCAGATCTGATGAAAATCAGACATATCTTCTAATCTTGCCAACAATTTGGGGGGGCAGATGTGGACAAGGAGATCCTGAAAGAATTATCAGACATAGTTGGCGAGGAGTATATTTCTACAAGAAAAGATGTCCTTCTGAGCTATTCCACCTCTGCATCAATGGGGTATGACTCGGTGCTTCCTGGAGCTGTTGTACGACCTGGAACGACCGATGAGGTCGCCAAGATTCTCAGAGTAGCCAACAATAACAAGATACCTGTGACGCCAAGGTCAGGAGGATCAAGCCTTCAAGGAGAAGTCCTTCCTCAACTAGGAGGAATAGTTGTTGAGTTGATGCGACTCGATACGATAAAGCTATTCAAAAATCTGAGATCTGTCACTGTTGGTGCTGGTGTTACCTTTGGCACACTTGATAAGTATCTGAACAGGCATGACCTCTGGGTTCCAGTCTATCCAGGCTCTTCTCTGGTTGCCACATTCGCAGGGAATGTAGCTGTGAATGGAGCTGGCTTTGGCTCTGGTGTGTTCGGGTGCATTGCAGAGCTTGTCCTAGGACTGGAGGTTGTCCTACCAGATGGTACTGTTATTCAGACAGGCTCTGAAGCCAATCCAAACTCACCAGGACCCTTCCTCCGTTATGCATTTGGACCAGACCTCACAGGCCTATTCATCGGGTCTCTAGGGAGTCTTGGAATCATCACTAAAGTATCGTTGAAGGTTCAAAGACGCATTAGATTCTTACACTACAACACATATGGTTTTGATAGAGCTGAGAACGCAGAAAAATTCCTTATAGAGCTGAAAGAAAACGACATCAATGCACTATGGGTCGCTCTTTATGAAGGTCGTATTCTCGAGTTCTTCTTGGACATGATGGGAGAGGAGTATGGTGTACCGGAATACGACTGGCCCACCTTCACTGCATCTGTAGCAATTGGCAGAGTCAGAGAGGACCAACTACGAAGTGACATGCTAGCTGCAGAGGTAGTCTGTGAGAAATGTGGGGGCCACGTCATCGGAATCAAAGAACTACCCAAAAATGAATGGGAGGACCGAATGCGAGAGCTAGCCAGATCTTCTTATGTCCATGGATGGCACTGGCGGATTCTATACCATCACCAACCACCCGCCAACTGGCACAAGTCAATGGATGCACTCTGGTCGGTCATGAATGAGCATGGAGTTTTGGGGCACACTGCAGGGTTTCTATCAGGCCATTCCAGCTATAACTGGTATCCACAGCTATACTTCGACCCTCAGGACAAGGAAGAAGAAGCCCGAGTCAAAGAAGCGCATAGAGACCTCTCCCGACTACTCTTCAAGACGGGGGCAGTTCCCTTCAAACTCTCTGGATATTGGAAAGAGGCTATCGAAGATATGGATGACTATATGTCAATGCTCAGATTGCTCAAGAAGACAATTGACCCAAACAACATAATGAATCCAGGTGTCCTAGGTGGAATCTGATACATGACCAAGATAGACCTTGACGAGCTCGTTGAGAACTTGATGCAGTGCCGTAGATGTGGCATCTGTCGGGATGCTGTGTACGAAGATAAAGGATTTGATGGAGTTTGCCCAGTCTGGAAGAGCTCTGCAGGGTTTGAAACAGACTTCATGCGGGGTCGTATCCAGGTTGCCCTTGCCCTCCTTGATGGCTCTCTTGAGAAGACTGCAGAGAACGCAGAGGCGCTCTTCACATGTTCACTCTGCGGGAACTGCACTGAAATTTGCGCCGCAGAGTTTGATCCAGCAGAGTGCCTTGAGAAAGTTAGAGCTGTTCTAAATGATATTCCAAATGATGTTCGAGATTCTATTGCAGGAATAATCATGCAATATGATAATCCATATGAAGAGAATAATCAGCTCAAACGGAATTGGGTTGAGGAAGTTGGATTTGAGATACCATCAACAGGAGAGGTTCTTTATTACACAGGTTGCACTGCAGGGATAAGGCTTCCAAATATCGCGATAAATACCGCGAGTGTACTAAAAGCAGCAAATATCAATTTCGCCGTTCTTGAACAGGAACCTTGCTGTGGTAGCGTCATGCTCCGAACAGGTAGAATAGAGGATGCACGCACGAATGCTGAGAAGTTTGCAGATATAATTCAAAATTCTGGTGCAAAGAGGATTATAGTGACTTGCGCAGGATGCTTGAAAACACTAGCAGATGATTATCCAAAATTCGGAGTGATACTTCCAGAAGTCTTGCATATATCTGAAGCCTTGCAGGAAATAATTCGAAGTAAGAAACTCAAACTGAAATCTCTGGGAAAGGGAGTCAAGGTGACATATCATGATCCCTGTCATCTTTCACGAGCTATGGGGTTCTATGATGAGCCGAGAGAAATAATTGAGGCCATCCCTGATATTGAACTTGTGGAGATGGAAACCAATAGTGAAACTGCGATGTGTTGTGGAGCTGGTGGAGGACTCCGATCATATGACTCAGAACTATCAAAGAAGATTGCTGCTGACAGAATGAAAAGTGCAGATGCAATCAATGCAGACATAATTGCTACATCTTGCCCATTCTGTGAGCACAACCTTAAAGCGGGTGCAGAAAAAATTAGTAGCTCTATGCGTGTTTTTGATATTGTAGATTTATTGGCTGAAAGTCTGAAATGAAAAGGAGTTGGGCAGTCACTACGAATGTAGTGCTACCCAAAAATGGAATTCATCTAATTAGAACTAATACCCTTCGCTTCTATCGCGATAGCCACCGCCACGGCGACGATCACGGCCTCCATAGCCACGATCACGACCATAGCCGCCTCCACCGCCTCCACCGCCTCTGCCATAGCCACGTCCGCCACCATATCGTGGTCGACGCTCATGTTCTTGCTCACTCATGTCGACTTCATTGTTGACATCTTCAATGGCTTCCTCAGCTTCCTTTAGAGTACCATAGCGTCCTATGTTGAGTCTCAGATGACCTTGAAAGAGCGTTGTGTATCCGTTTTCAAGACGATAGGTCTTTTCAATCTCGACTTCATCAATCGATGCATCCCAAAGAGGAACTGTCACAAGACCAGTACTATCTCCTACGACTGTATCACAAACACGGTGTTGTTCTCCGTCAGCTCTGGATGTTACCTCCCTGACCTCACCTTTTTCGACGACCTTGAATGAAATATTAACGCTTTTCATTCTTGGCTTAAGTTCTGAAATTTGAGCCTCAATCGGCTCTCTCTCTTGATATCCCATAGTATATCACCTTGGATTTGCAGGCTTTCAAAAGTAGAATCTTCTCAGGGGTCGCAAAGCTGTGCCTGGAACTCTGGAGCATATGATTCAATAATTTGAGGGCACTGCTAGATATTGAATAGTATAAAATCCCTATAAAAATTCCCTATGAATCATAAGAAAAGGTGGACGATGGCAGACACCTAAGACTTGGTGCCCGAATTTGCGGGCTCGAGGTCCACCCTCTTTTGTTATTTTGAACATGAGTGGCGCTCCAATGCACACATTGCCAAGACACTTCTCTGAACCCTCGGGGGTGAGAGCACGAATTTCCCTGCAGATGGACATTCGTATACGCCTACACAATGCGGTCGCATCGTTCCCACGACTCGCCGACGATGCGTGGAGCAATGGGGAGTCGGCCAATCGTCCAAAAAATAGTATGCAACATACCAACATAAGTCCTTCCCCCATGGTCTGTAGACTCAACTATTCTATACTCATAGAATAACTTATAAGAAATTTACAGAGTTTTACCGTAGTAGAGCAAGAGGTGGCATATTTGAACGGAATTAAAGTTGCAATTGTTGGAGTAGGTAACTGCGCAAGTGCACTTGTACAGGGTGTTGAGTTCTACAAAGATGCGAAAACAGATGGAGATATTGTAGGTCTGACACATCCCGATTTTGCTGGATATCACGTTAAGGATATTCAATTCGTAGCTGCTTTTGATGTAGCAGACACGAAAGTAGGTTTTGATCTCGCAGAAGCTATTTACGCTACACCAAACAATGTAATGCGTTTTGCTGAGGTCCCAAAAACTGGAGTTAAAGTGATGAAAGGACAAGTACTTGACGGTGTAGATGAGATGTTAAAGGCACTTGTCAAAGTTACACCAGAAAAGGAAGCTGATGTTGCCAAAGTCCTCAAAGATTCTGGTGCCGAGATACTCATCAACTTGATACCAGGTTCCGCTGAACAAGCCACAAAGTTCTATGCTGAAGCCGCCCTTGAGGCAGGTTGTGCCTACATCAATGGAACTCCTATTCCCATTGCTTCTGATTTAGAATGGAGTAAAAAGTTTGAAGAGAAAGGACTTCCTCTCGTGGGTGATGATATTCAAGACCAATTAGGGTCAACAGTTTTCCATCGGAATATTCTGCAACTACTCGTGTCAAGAGGAGTCAGAGTCGACAAAAGTTATCAGCTTGATGTAGGTGGTGGAGCAGAATCACTTGATTCACACTACAGAGGCAGGATGAGGAAACGAGGTGTCAAAAGCGAAGCAATCAGTCAGGACTTGCCATATGATGCACCATTAGTTGCAGGGTCTTCTGACTTTGTCGAGTTTATGGACAATGCTAGAGACTCATACTTTTACATTAATGGTCGTCAATTTGGAGGAGCTCCGATTAAGATTGACATACGAATGGAAGTTACTGATGGACCCAATGCAGGACCTATACTCATGGATGCAATCAGGGGAACAAAACTTGCTTTAAAGAGGGGACTTGCTGGATCGCTAGAGTCAATCTCAGCCTATGGTTTTAAGATGCCTCCGACACCAACAACGATGTATAGAGCTGAGAGATGGGTGGAAGAATTCCTGTTAGGTAAAAGAAGACTCTAGAGAGTTATTTGTAGAGTTTCATATAGTCGTCAAGCATCGATTTCAGTTTGTCAAGCTTGCTAATGACAAGGAATTCTGTATCTTCTCCAATCTCACTAAGTGTTTCATTGAAAGAAATCACACTATGGAAATCCTGGATTAGATTTTCCTTTGCGGCTTTTGTTCGTGCAGATGGGTCAAAAACAACAATTCTATTTTCAGGCTCGAAATTCACAACAACGCTCCGTTTCAGGTACATGACTTTCTTGCACTTAGGACACTGAACTCGATTTGCTTTGCCAGATTTCAATGCTTTAATCATTTCTCGATCTTCAGAAAGGTCAATATGATCTACTACATCTGCTTCATAGGCATTCTTGCACTTAGAACATTTCACTTCTGTCACACTTGTACTAGCCACAATCGTCACCTAGACTATATCGGAGTTCTTTAGATTGCTCTTAAGAATTCCGCAGAAAGAATTAGCTCTTAGAGTTTGCTGAATGAACATCGTTTTTCTTTTCGTGAGTGTTTCCATCATCTCTTATTTCATCTTCAAGAATTGCTTGAAGCATATCTGATTCTTGTCCCTCAGTCTTTCGTTTGAAAAGAATTCCAGTGATGATGGCGGTTAGAGCTATTGAAGCTACAACAATCGGCATGGATTCGAAAAGTCCACCACCCAAGGTTAATCCGAATAATGCAATTACTGCACCTGCTATCGTAACAGTAACTTTTCCTGCAAAATAACTGATAACGAATTTGACTGAATTATATCTGGTAAGTCCAACATAGACTATCAGAGGATCATCAGGCACTGGTGATGCAGCTGCAATAAAGAGTGCTAATGCGCCCCACTTCTCAACACGTTGTTTTTCTGAATCAAGAGACCTCAAGCGTTCCTCTGAGAGAATCACTCTCGACCCCCTGACAACATAGAAATGAATTAGTTTTGCGAGTGTAGCTGCAATCGCAACAATAACACCTATGATGAAGACTTCTGCTAGTCCAATAGGTATCAGAATTGACAAAGTCAATACTGCAGCTCCAGCAAGAACCATGTTACTGGGACTCAGGAAAGGAATCATGTTGATTGCAAAACAGATTATGAAAAGTCCCACATACCCTTGACTAATCATCTCCATGATGAAGTGGATAATATCCTGCATTTCATATGCACCAATGCTGCTGGACAGGGAAATGAAAATCTAAATCAGACTGATACTTTTTCGATTACGACTCTCTGAACTCCATCCAAGACTTTGAGAGAGTTTTCCAATTCTGAAATGTCGGAACTAAGTTGTCCGGGATTGAAATAGCATTCGTAGAAGCATCTTGTTCCTCGGAGACATACTCCTGTTGAGAATAAAAGATCAACGAGACCAGCCCTCTTGAATATTTGAGAGAGTTTGGTTAGGAAATCATTTGTAAGCTTTCCAATCTCAAGGCTGAGGAACAATACTTCATCGCTTTCCAGAGGAAATATCTTAATGAGTCGGTCTTTGTGTACCAACACCATTAGGCCTTGACCAGTCCCCATAGCGCTCTTGAAAGCAGTTGGAAATCTTACAGTCTCACTATCATCAAAAACTAGTACTTTTCCGGCAGTAGCACCTTCGTAGGTTTCGTCTGACATCAGCATTTGTCTCCGTAGCGAAATCCTGTTGATGTAACTCCTCAAACTCGAATATAAGTGAATCTCTACTGTTTGGTCAGAGGTGTGGCCCTTTTGTAGGATTATCTAAAACAGTAATACGACCGGCAATGAGGTTGACAGATACAGAAAAAGGACCTTTCTACGAGATGCGAGAAGTGTCAGACTTGAGAACACAATATCAATGTGAATATCGATTGCATCTTAAGCGGCGATTTGGAGAAGTCCATAGTTCGGCGAGCGTCACTGGAAATATGTTACATCAGCAAGTTAGCAATAAGTCGGAGGAACAACATTTAGAGAGGATGGAAAGAAATCTCTTACCGCTCATGATAATTCTTCTGACTCTGATTGTAGGATTCATGTGGATTCTCTGGTGATTCTATGAGTAATTTAGACACTCTGATAATAATGATTGGTTTTTTCGCTGGAGTGCTTCTTTTTCTTACAGTACATCCAAGAACTAGATTTTCAACCACGAGATTGAAGATAAAACGAGCAAATCCAGCACCATGGAGTATATCAGAATTTCTTAACACAAAGTCGAGCCAAGTAGCTATCAATCAACACTACTACTTCTCAGAAGAGATTGTGAGATCGTTAGGCCACAGATACATGGGAAGACTAGATGGAGCAGTACTCCATTGGAAAGAGGTGCCCATTCTAGATTGCGTCATCGAGTTTAAATTTCCTGTATCAATTCTTCCTAGACGAGTAAGAGCGGAGGATTTGTTTCAATCGGGATTGTATGCACTGGCACTTCTTGAGAGTGGTGTATCTTGTTCATCAACAAGGCTCGTAATAGTATATTGTCTTCAAGAAAAAGCTATGAGGTGTCAAAGTAGGAAATCAACAAAACTATGTTGGGAATGCAGTGATGGAAAAACATTCGTGAGAAGATTCAAGTCCAAAAAAGTGATTGGAGAACTACATAGATTGGATGAAGTATGGTACAACGGAAGACAACCGAAGCCAACTCGGGAGCTATCTAGTTGTAGAATCTGTCCATATAGTAGGAATAGATGCAAATATTCTCTTGTGTGAAATCAATTGGGCAAATCAATACAACAACACAGACCTTTTTACGTTACAGAATCAACACAAAGATGCCATGGTTCATTCATTGACAAGACTCCTAACGCATGTGATGACTGCAAAGAGGGACTTGAAACGTGTATATTATACCAGTCGCAATCAAGACACCAAACTGGATGCAAAAGAACTTGTTGCAGCCACCATTACTCTCCAGAAGTTGCTT
>PJET01000187.1 GCA_002825515.1 Candidatus Thorarchaeota archaeon MP11T_1
CTTCATCACTAAATACTGATACAACCACTAAAGTAGATAGGAGTATCATTATAACAGTACCAATGAAGATGAGCCTGGTTTGGCTCCTCATAGATGGGCATATACCTCCCATTTATTCACTGCCTTGAATCTAAGTTGTTATTGAATTATGAATAAACATTCACATATTGATTAGTGATTTTTTTGCTGAATTACGCTTTTCCTATCCAGCTAAATGTGTAATCTCCAGCTAATACCCACTGATTACCTGAGAATATATTGGATAAATCACAATCTTTTGTATGACATTTACGGACATTCTAATCGGGCTCTCAATCGGTCTAATTCTAGCGGCATCAGTTTATCTCATTATGAAGATGCAGCTTCGTCATAAGATTACAATAGTAGAGAAGGAGTTTCGTCAAATCTGGGCAGAACAAGAGTCCTCAATTCGAAAGGATGCTGCAGATAGAAGTCGCTATGTTCTGAAGGGCAAGATTGCTGAGCATTTAGTTCCAATGTACAGGGACGTCTTCAAATATGATCCAGCTGATGCACGATTTATAGGGTCTCCAATTGACTATCTTATTTTCGATGGTTACACAGCAGTCAAAGATGGGAACTCAGACGAACCAATAACAGTCATTCTTGCTGATATCAAGACAGGTGATGCAAAACTGAATCGCACCGAACGGAAAATCAAAGAAGCAGTAGAACAAGGCAGGGTGGCCTGGGAAACTATCCAGCTTGACTTCTAGTACTACTCACAAAAGCACTCCTTCATGATTGCCTGCATGACGGCATCTTTCATAGATTGCTCCTCGGGTATCCCAGTGATGTGTTGATCACAGACTTTGATAGTAGGCAACATTGTGACATCATCAGTTCTGCAACCACATTCAGACTCGGTTTCTACATCCACCTCTCTGATTGCAGTTATAGGCACTCCGAAGTTTGTCAGAGCTTCAATCAATATTTCCTCGGCTGCCTCACAAAATACACAGAACTCAGAGGTGTATACTATTATGCAACTACATTTGCCACATGGTGTCTTCGTTACTGCACCAGACATAGATATTACCTCGGTCTTCATCGTTCTATCTCTTGTGGTTTCTCCAGATTATTTAGTTTATATTCGCCTCTATAGTGAAATCTGGGATTATCAGAGCCGGTCCCAACTCTAACATATTAAATAATAGCAATTAATATGTTATAACTGTTGTTATTTCATTCATTCGATGATTGGAAATCGGAGATAGACTCTTCGTCCTCTTCAATTTCGTCCTCAGGGATTGGTTCAGCCTCGGGGAACGTTGTGTCCTCCATTGATTCTTCCACAGGCGGAGGTGGAGCTGATGGTTGAGGTTTCTGAGAAGGCACTCTCATTGGAGCCTCTTTTGGTTTAAAGATCCTTGGATAGATAGATCTCCCAATTAGACCGCCCAACGGACCAAAAATGATGGCCATCCCATAAACAATTGGGGCGAGTAAGATTAGCAATACGATGATCACTATAGTTTCAATCCATGGAACTGGTTCATCTGGAAATCTCAAACTGTATGAGAGTGATAATGACATTACAAGCCACATCATAGAGAGAATGTCTGTTGCTGAGATGGTGATATCAGGGAAGAAGATTGCTGGAAATATCGCTAATAGTAAAACGCCCAATAGCTCAGTCAATATCCCTGCAACAAATCCTCCAGAAACGTCACCCGCAAGGATTCCGACTATGAAGACAATGAGAAAGAGAGTCCAAATCCCACCAAGATAAACTGACACCCATCCAAACATCATATCAGTAATGAACAAGATAATACCAATAATAATCGCAAATAGCATCTTCTTCCATTGCATAATGACTTCCTCCTAAATTACGCAAATCCAGAATTCATCTATACACGGATGCTTATGAATTGTTAGCATATCAAGAAGCTATAACAAAATCTTCTGTCCAAACTCTTTCCCAAACTCTATCGCTTTTGACTCTTCATTCGTAGCAAGTGGTCCTTTCCGGCCAGTGACCTTGGCTGATATTCTCCCCTGAAGGGAAATCCCTGGAAGTTTCTCGAGTATAGTCGTTTCCAGCTTTGCGACAGCAACATCCTTGTTACCGCCAGTATACGTATCAAATGCAGCACCAATCTTTGCCTTGAGATGAACTATAGCTGCTCTATCAATGAATCGAAGGAGATTCAAAGCTGGTCCTTGGTTATGGTTTGGACATCCAAATAGAATTGCATCATAATCGCAGAGATCATCGGTATGTATCTCTCCAGTCTTTTTGATTACACATTTCACTCCTTCAACCTTGTTAATGCCCTCGCAGATCGCCTCTGCAATCTTCTTTGTGTTGCCATAAACGCTTTCATAGACAATGATTGCTTTTTTCATGAACTGTCGCCGCTTGAACAATCTCGTTCTCCTCCTCTTATGTTCATTGTTTCAAATTGAGGTAGTGAAAACGGCGAGACATTACGTGAAACTAAACGGCTATTATAGGGACTAAGGACACTGTGAAAGTCTGCTATTAGGTTCCAGAGCACATTATTGTCATGTGGAGCGCTTGGGAATCTAATCCTACTAGAAAAAAAGAGGTGAGCAAAGATCACACATACTAAATCCAGATTTGTTCTACTCTCTCTGATAATTACACTGATTATCGCACCTGTTCAAGTGATGGCTTCAGAGCAGGCGGATACAACACCAGTCATAGAGAAAGTAGTTACACAATCAGTCACTCGGACGTGGGATGATATCTCATTGCTCTATGATGAGCAGTTTCATGACCCATCTGAGGTGGATGAGGAAATTGAAAACATACACAGTCTAGTGCCTGAACTCGTAGATTTGGAGGTTATTGGTCAAAGCTACCAGGGTCGAAACTTAACATGTCTTCGAATTACAAACGAATTGAACACTATTCAGAAGGCTAAGACACTTGTCGTTTCTCAACATCATGGTCGAGAACAGATTACCGTTGAAATGGCATTACGATTCATTCTCCATCTCCTCAACAATTATGGGGTTGATGATACTATTACAGAGTATATCGATACCCAAGAAGTATACATCATTCCCACTCTCAATCCTGATGCTCTTGAGATCGTTATTAACCAAGGAAATCATTGGTTAAGAAAGAACCTGCGGCCGCTCGACAATGACGGTGATGGTCTCATCTCTGAGGATGATGTTGAGGATGTAGATGGTGATGGCTGGATTTCTAATTTTCTCGTCTACGAAAAAGACTATCCAACAGAAGTTCCCGACATTAACGACTATGATTGGGAGTACTGGGAGGGAATTGACAACGACGAGGATGGTCTAGTCAATGAAGATGAGGTAGGTCTTGTCGACCTCAATCGTAATTATGCTACATTCTGGGGCCTTAACGACCCTGACTTACTTAATCCGTTAACACAGGTATATTGTGGAGCAGCACCATTTTCTGAACCGGAAACTCAAGCTTTCCGAGACTTTACTATGAACCATAGGTTTGCTATGGCATACTCATTACACTCAGGAATCAATGCAACCTACTTCCCAACTGATATATCAAACAACTGGCCTGAGAATCTACTTTACTATCAGATATGCCTTGATTTTGATGATATTCTACCGGAAGGGTTCAACGAGTATCTAGGATATCTACCTGAAGAATCCAAACTAGAAACTGCGTTGGGTGGCACCTGGGATGAGTGGATGTATTATGAGCGAGGCACAACAGTACCCATTACACTCGAGTTATATCACAATGGCTCAGTAGACACCGAAGAGGCTCATGTAATCATCGAGAATAACAATACACACATCATCCGAGAGTGGAAAGGCATCTATGGCTACTTCAATCCGGTAGAGGACGAAATCAACTCCCTTTGGGAAGAGATGCTTGCTTCATTCTTGTATCTCCTCGAGATGACTCCTAGACTTGATGTGTCAATAACAGGCATATCTGGAGGGATTAAAGCAGGTGAAAGCATCTCCCTCTCAACTTTGACTGAGTGCCTTAGCCCTCGTCTTGGAAGTAAGGAGAGTGTGTTTATTCTAGACGAAGCTGGAGCTACTCTAGACTCCGTCATGGCTGTTGGAGGTGGACAATCTCTAACAGATCAGGCAACCATTGTTCTCTCTGAGAACCTGACCAGCTCTGGTGTGAGTATTCTCTTTGGAAACAATTATACTGGTTTCACAGAGTTTGTGTTATCACTGGGACCCCCTGCATCTCTTGATCCACTTCTCGTAGTTGTTGTTGCTGGAGTGGCTATTATGGCTCTCGTAGTTGTTGTCTACTTTGCTAAGAATCGATAATTGACGAAACATGTACAGGAGGGGCGGTAGTTGCTCCTCCTCTATCTACTATCCTCAAGAATCATCTCCAAACCCAATCCAGCTATTAGAAATCCAAGAAAAACGAATAGACACACAGAAAGGGTCATTCCCATTGCTGCTCCCTCATATGGGAATGAAAGTCTTCCATCATATAATTGCTGAGCATAGGACAAAAGTGGAAATACGATAAAAGTACCCCCAGCTGCGAGGACCAAAGGCCCACGAAGTCCCAACGGTATCTTTTGGTTCATTCTAAGCTCCATCCCCAGAGATTAGTAAATTGTGTCAAGAGTAGCTTGAATGGAGAAAAAGCTAAGGACTAGGGGTCAGATTGCTGATGTGTCTATTGAAACCTCAAGATTTGCAGTATGTCTGAAAAAGACTCTCGTGCTACGGCTAGTGACTCTCCGCACAACACGCTCGCTTGTCAAGCTCTCACTTACTATTTTGAATAACAACTCATCAAACCGGGACATAAGCGCGATCTCAATATCACCTGTATGAGGATCTGCAGTTGGAGTGTCCCAAATAATCTCATAGTATGCAATTGAGTCGCCAACTGTCCGATTCCTTATACTCTGGACTATTACATTGAGCGGCTCTAGGATTGTCTTTATGTAGGCCTTCTTGTCGCGCAACGGACCTTTCAGACTCACTCGAACAACTCCAGAATTCGTGCATTATATCAAAACATCCCGCCAAATAACTTCACCTGAATAGGTTTGCTAATTTTACTAAGTTTGGATGTGTTTCGCGCAACAATCTTGAACACAAAATTAGAAACCTGCCCTCCATACCAGATTATAAGTAAGGACAGTATGTGATGAACTTGAGAGAATCAGAAATGGAAGAGATTACCATCTGGAGTGAAACCAAGAAAGGCGGTAAAGTTGTTGAACGGTTCCTTCCAAATGCAACAGACATTAACCTAAGTGATAGACGTATCGCCACGATTGATTTGACCGCGCTCAAGCAATTTCCGAATATTGAGGTATTGACATTATCCGGAAATGAGATACAGAGCATAGACCTATCTCCTTTACGCGATTGTGAAATGCTTCTTGAGCTCTCACTAGGAGGAAATGAGATTGAACATATTGAACTCTCCCCTCTAGAAGAGTGCAAAAGACTAATGCATCTCGGCCTGTCTTTCAACAGAATCAAAACGATAAATCTAACACCTCTGGCAAAATGTAAGGACCTAAAGGCCCTTCATCTCTATGAAAACCAATTGGAGAATATTGACCTCTCAATCTTGAGTGGATGCAAGAAACTAAGAAACCTGACACTTGACAAGAATCTGCTCGAAACTGTTGATGTTTCACCTCTCTTTCTCTGCCCCAACCTCGTCAAATTAGGTATTGATCAAAATGTCATTCCAACAGCTACCTCGAATCTTAAGACTGAATCAAAGGTGCCCATTGGGCTCAAACCATATCTTGCTGGTATCAAGTGGCTGTGAGAATAGCTGTCAACTAACCCGTGGTAGAAATAATCTCTGCTGCTTCTGTCGTAGACGTGAATAATCTGCTACTAATGTACCTTTGACCTGAGTCAGCTAGTAAAACAACAATAAGTGCATCCTTTGTACCTTTTCCATGGAGTTCCTTCGATATTGTAACTGCTCCCCACATTGTGGCACCAGAACTCTGTCCACAGAAGATTCCCTCCAGTAAACTCATTGATCTCGTCATGGATTGAGCGTCAATTTCACTGACTTGAAGTCGTTTATCTATAAATGACGAATCGAATATTCCTGGAATGTATTGAGTGTCTAGGTTTCTAAGTCCTTGGAAGAATGAATCCGGTTTTGGCTCAACTGACACAATTGTGACATCAGGTATTTTCTCCTTGAGTCTGCGAGCTACTCCCATGAGAGTTCCAGATGTTCCAAGACCTGCTACAAAGTGAGTAATTTTGGAGTCTGTTGCTTCTAGAATCTCGAGAGCGGTGTTTTCATAATGTGCCTGCCAGTTGGCTGGATTATCATATTGATTTGGCCAGAAATACTTCTCGGGATTCTCTGTGACTTTTATTTTCACGTAATCTCGGGCTCCATCTGTACCCTTCTCTGCTGGAGTTAGAGTTAAGCGAGCACCATAAGCCCTCATTATCCTTCGACGTTCAACAGACATTGACTCTGGCATCACAAGCTCACAACGATATCCTTTCAGTGCACTTAACATTGCAAGACCAATGCCAGTATTCCCACTAGTTGGTTCAATGATGATTTTGTCCGGAGTCAAAATGCCTCTTTCCTCAGCATCATCAAGCATTGATTTAGCTATCCTGTCCTTTACACTGCCTCCTGGATTAAACCATTCCAGTTTTGCCAAAATCATATTCTCAGGAAAGGGATTCAGCCTGTTAATTTTGACAAGTGGAGTTCTACCGATTAGTTGACTAATATTCTCATAGTACCGCATTTTCGATACAACCAGAATCAATTCTCTCTCTATTGAAATTTGGAAGTCATTACAGTGCGACTTTCAAGCATCAAATATTCGTGTTACAATGAATTAATTATAGTTAAGTCTATCGCAGTGGTTGTTTATCATTTAATGTTCATGTACCAGCTACATGCAGCTCGGTACTTCCGAGATACACGATTATCTCCGCCTAAGTGATCATTATCATAGAAAAAATGTGTAGGGACATTGCCGCGCCAATTCAACCCTTTACTGAAGGCTTGTTTTTTCTTGCAAAGACCCTGACATTCATAGACGAAATCAAGGGCGAACACACGGATCTGTTTTTCGTATCAATGCCCTCATATGAAAACTCCCCCTCCTACCACGACTTTCCGTGTGTTTGCCACCCTCCTCTACCTAATTTTCAGCCATAACTCTGGAGCATCTTTTAGTGATTAGACAAACAGTAAGCTCTATAATATGGTTCTTAATCGCACAATCGATGCGACAATGTCGGATGTTCTATTTCTATCAACAGGACTCTTATCCGGCCTTCTTGCTGTCTTCGTTGCTTTACTTACGTTCAGAAAGGTGATGCAGGCAGATGAGGGCGACGACCGAATGCGAGAGGTCAGCCATCTTATCCAAGAAGGTGCAAATTCATTCATTCAGATACAATATAAAATACTGACAATCTTTACTCTCCTGTTAGCAGTTGTCATTGCACTTGTATTTGGTTCACTCGGAATTCCTATTGCAATCTCTTATGTCATAGGTTCCTTCTCAAGTATGATTGCTGGGTACATTGGTCTAGCAGTTGCAACTCGAGCAAATCGCCGAACTGCAGCAGCAGCAGCAAAGGGTGGTCTCAATCCTGCTTTTTCCGTCGCTTTCAGAGCCGGCTCAGTTATGGGGCTCATGATTGCTGGAATTGCTCTAGTAGGCCTATCAGCTCTATATTGGTTCTGGGACATTCTCTTTCCTGCACTTGAAACACCACTTCTATGGGAGATAATAACAGGTTTCTCATTTGGAGCCAGTACTGTTGCATTATTCGCAAAAGCAGGCGGTGGTATCTTTACAAAAACCGCAGATATGGCAGCAGACATTGTTGGTAAAATAGAACAGCATATTCCTGAAGACGATCCTCGAAACCCAGCAGCAGTGGCTGATGCAGTAGGTGATAACGTTGGGGATGTTGCTGGTACTGGTGCTGATATCTTTGATAGTAATGTTGCTGCGATTCTTGCTGCAGCTCTACTGGGAGCGGCCATTGACGCACTATTCTCACCACCAATTGCATATGGACTTCTCCCACTTTTAATCGCTGGTCTGGGTACACTAGCCTCTATTATTGGGACATTCTTGGTTCATCCGAATCAGAATGATGATCCTGGCACAGCGCTCAATAGAGGTACATATATCACGACTTTACTATTCGCAGGATTTGTCATT
>PJET01000188.1 GCA_002825515.1 Candidatus Thorarchaeota archaeon MP11T_1
TACGTTCTGAGAATGACGGTGAACTCTGTGTACATGCAGTGGACAAATACTATGAAGAAACTGGAAATATGTTTGAAGCAGTCAGACTCTCCATTCAGGATTTGAAGGGAGCGTTTGCCTATGCAGTTGGCCGCGCTGATGAACAGGAAATATATGCAGTCAAGATGGGTTCTTCACTAGTTGCTGGAATTGCTAATAATGCAACAATTGTTTCAAGTGATCTTCCTTCAGTTCTTCCTCTAACAAGCAATGTTATCTATCTCGCTGATGGTGAGATGTTAGTTCTAACCCCTGATGATGTGAAAGTCTTCCGAATAGAAGATGGAAGGCAACTCGAAAGACCACCTCAGATTTCGAATGTTGATGCACGCACAGCAGAGAAGGGAGGCTACCCTCACTTCATGCTCAAAGAGATAAATGAACAACCGAAAGTCGTTCGAGATATTTTGGGTATTCTTGAGGGACCTAAGAGTGAGGAATGGTTGCGTCTTATTGAGGATGCTTCAAGACATTACTTGGTTGCATGCGGGTCATCATATAATGCTAGCATAGTTGGCACATATTATTTCAACAGACTTGCAGGAATTCCAATGTTGCATTCATTGGGCGGTCAGTTTCAATCAATGTACGGCAAGACAATGGATGAAAATTGCTTAAGCATCTTAGTTTCACAGAGTGGAGAAACAAAAGACATACTCAACGTTTTGAATTTAATCAATAATGAGAACAATGGAAAATCTTTGGGTGTCTTGAACGTAATAGGTAGCACTCTAATGTTTCAATCTGACTCGTACATACCGATGGCGTGTGGCTATGAGGTTTCAGTTCCTGCAACTAAGACATACTACTCTCAGAGCATCATCTTTGCCTATTTAGCTGCGAGGTTGGGCGAACGAAATGGGCACATTGATCCATCTGAATCAAAATCCCTTATTTCTAGACTTCGGGATAATCTACCTTCTCTAACTCAGACCACAATCGATAGAACCGGTATTCTAGCAAAAAATCTTGCGAGAACAATGATGGATGTAAAGGACCTTTATTGTCTAGGATACGGCTTTACGGATGGAGTTGCCAAAGAAGGTGCTCTAAAGATCAAAGAGATTTGCTATAATCATTGCGAAGGGATGTATTCGTCAGAATTCAAACATGGTCCTCTTAGCATTGTAACGAAAAACTATCCAGTAATGTTCATTACAACAACTGAAGATAGTTGGATGGTGATTAATCATATCAATGAAGTAAAAGCAAGACAAGGAAGAACCATTGTTGTTGGTGAATTCGAAGAATCTCTTGAACCGTATGTCAACAACAAGCAAGACTACCTAGTAGTGCCAAAATCTGACTTACTACTCAATCCAATTCTTGATGTGATACCCCTTCAATTACTAAGTTATTATCTATCAGTTGACCTAGGTATCAATCCAGATTTACCTAGGAATTTGTCTAAAACGCTCACAGTTGATTAGCCTGTCCTATTCCTTCTCTCCACCAGACTCTCCAATGCGATACGCCCTCATTGCTGAAGAAGTGACAGTTCCTGCGTCAAATCCATCACGAATGTTCACAACCTCTTCTTCATCAAGTTCCATCACTCTGAGAAGCTCTTGTTTCTCATGGAGGGCCCACTGACCAAACACTGAAAGACCATTGCTTGTTTCACATTCCAAGAGACCTATACGGCCAGCGCTAGACCACCAACTAAGACATTTTACAGGATGCCCAAGGTCTTCTAGCATTTCTGTCCAAAGTTTTTTCAGTAGGGTCGGTCCATGCTTATTACGAAAAGCAATTAGAAAGAATCCTTTCTTCCCCAATAGTTCTTTATTGATTTTGTCGAGCTCTTCAGCTGAGAACAATTTCATAGGACTCAACAAAGAACCAAAATGGATAGAACATAAAAGCTAGTCGTTATGGATATGAAATTGATACACTTCAAATGGAGTGAATAATTTGACACCAAGATATGTTTCAAAAGTAGGACTCTTCTCTTCAGACCCTTGGTCTCGACGAGAACAGAGTCTTGTCACATCCTTTCAAAGGCTAGGTGTAGAAACCGTACAAGTTCTACCTTGGAAGGTGTCAAGACAAGGTTCTACTAATGAACATGAAATTACTATGAATGGTGAAGACCTTTCGCTGCTAGATCTCTTGATTGTACTTGATCTAGGAGCAAATGATATTGGCACGTTCTTTAATCGTGTGGGACTACTCTCCGCACTAACAGAAATGGGAGTTCGTGTCATAAACTCTGTTTCATCAATTCTCCTAATGAGAAATAAGGCTGAAACCATGCGTCGCTTAATTTCAGCAGGTTTGCCAGTTCCGAGAACACTCATAACTGAATCAATTGACGACGCAGCGAATTTTGTGAAAGAGCATTTTCCTTGTGTTTTAAAGCCAATCACTGGTTTTGGTGGTCTTGGTGTTCAACTGATCGAAAGAGAATTTGATCTGGAAAACATCTATGACTACTTAAAGTTCCACAGTCAAATGTTTGGAAAGGGCGCCTATTTACTTCAAGAATTTGTTAAAGGGCCAGGTTTTGATATTCGTGCGCTTGTGCTAGATGATGAAGTTATTGCTTCAATGCAAAGAGTGGGTGGAGAAGGGATTACGACAAATATCCACAGTGGTGGTGTTCCTAAAAAAAACCCAATTGATGTGACCGATTTATCATTGAGAGCAGCAAAGTCCGTCAAGGGTAGATTGGTAGGTGTGGATATCATCCCCGATACCGATGGAAATCTTTGGATTTTGGAGGCAAATGCAACGCCAGGGTGGACTGGATTGCAGCAAGTCACCGATTTCGATATATCTGACAGATTGGCTGATTCCCTTACGAGAATATAGTTGTTCCATGCGAAACCTTTTAAGAAGGCATCTTGCGAAAAACGATATCGAAGCACCCATTGTGGTGAACGAAATCCGTCTTGCCATGCAAGACTCGCAAAACGAAATTCTAGGACAGAATTCCTTTGACTGAAGCCGCAGAAGCCAAACCAGAAGATGCTGAGTTTCTACGAGCAAAACTCCGTGAACTCAAAATACAAGCCCGAGACGAACTTGAGGTCCTCAGGCGCGATCGAGACCAAATGAGAGAATACAAGAACATTCGAGATGACCACAACAAAGAAGTCCGTGGTCTTATCGAATCAGTAAAAGCTGAACGCGAGGCTCGCGATAGGATCAACAAAGACATCTCAGAAGCTAAGGATCGAAGAACAGCTATTCATGCTCAGCTAAAAAGCGTGTATGATGAAATTAGAGAGCTCAGAAGTAATCTTGTCGGAAGCCCATCTACAGACCAGCGTCGAATGATGCGTCGTGTTGAGGAGCTTGAGTGGCGTCAACAGACTGACCAATTAACAAGAGATGAAGAGCTTTCCATCGTCGAAGAGATTGCAAAGATTGAAGCAAAGCTTGTAAAGATTGGTCAGGAGAAGGAAAAGCAGGATCGAATTAGTGAGCTCCGGAGACTTGCGAGAAAACTCAAGGAAGAGGCTTCAGAGGCTCACGATAAGGTTATTGAACTTTCTGAGCAATCACAGATACATCATCAAGAAGTTGTTAGAATCAGACCACAGCTTGAAGAATACAAGAAATCAGCTGATACAGCCCACAAGAATTTCGTCGAATGGTTAAAGAAAGTAAAAGATGGCGAAACGAAGCTCAAAGATTTTCGAACCCAAATTGAGGAGATACAGGGCAAACTCAGAAAATTCACAGTTGAAAAACGGGATATTGAGCGTCAAGAGATGCGTGACCACCAAAAAGCCCAGGAGCGAGAACGAGCTGAAGAGGCAGTTGAAAAACTCCAATCAGGTAAACGACTCACTTTTGATGAATTTATTCTTGCCCAACGTCAAGTTACTGATGATAGAAAAAAGAAACCAAAGAAACGGTCGAAAAGATCCGAGGATACTGAACTTGCTGAGGACTCTGAGGTTGTTGAAAAAACAACTACTGAAGCCACTGATTCTGAAGAACCAGAATCAAGTTCTGAAGAATCCCAAGATGATGTCGAATAATGATATGACTCATCTTATTCAGTTGAAAGAAAACAATCTTAGCTAATTTAGGGGGAGATTTGGAGTGAGCAGTCGAAGTGAGAGGCCTGTAAGTCGACGTTCTGCAACGACGATTTTCTATACACTTGCACTCGGTTCAGGTGTCATGAGGACATTTTCTGTGATGTTCGATATTGTTGCATTGAATACTGTAGTTATCACACCTCTTGCCTATGGATTTCTTGCTCAATGGACAAGCTTTGTCGTAGCACTACTAACTCTCCTATTCCTAAGTATCAAAAGGCAAGCAAACGGAAAAAAAAGAGCCCTAGGATATAGTTTGGACCCGGATTTTGGTCGAATCCGCCTTCTTCCAAAAACTCCCATGATCTATATCTTGATAGCTGGAGTCTTTGCGGGTATATCTACTCTTTTCTATTATATCTTGGCTGGGTCATCTGACACATCAACTGTTCTTCCATATGGACAGCTAGTTATCATCTACCTTCTCATTGGAGATTTGCTAGCTGAGAAAGATACACCGACAGTGATTGAGATTCAATCGATTTTGTCAATCCTCTTCGGAGTCCTTCTTGTTGGTGCCACCCCTGGAGGATTTGACCTTGCTACACTATTTATTGTGTTAGGCCCTCTAAATGTATCATCTGCCTTTGTGACATACTTCCAAAGAAAAACAAAGAGATACGAGTTATCTCCAGGGCTTAGAGTAGATTCATTGAATATGAGACTCTGGATTTTACTTGTTTTGAATTTAGTAATGAGTGCATTGGCATTCCCCTTCATGAATGAATCTGCCTGGCTATCAATGACGGTTAATTTCATGCCTTTACTTGGGTATATGGTTGCAGGTGCTCTGGCTGCGTTCTTTTCGATAGTTATGTATATCCGAGCTCTTGGCCGAGGTAAGATGGCTGTTGTTAATTCTTTATCATCGATTTCTGTGGTACTTGGGATTCCTGTCACATTGGTTGGTAATCTTTTGATACCCGGAGCATTTGGATTGCTTGAGGCGGATTCGTTCTTGTGGTCTTTGAAGTTATTTGGCATCATACTAGTGATGATTGGGGTTGTAGCCTTAGAAGCTTCAGATGTTCGTTCACTTGTGCTTATAAAGGTGAAACCATTGACAGGTGACTTGCTTCCCGAATTGTTTGATATAAAGGGAGTAGAAACTGCAGCTGCTCTTGCAGGACATCACGATTATCTACTTAGTATTAAGAGTAGAAATCTGACAAAAACTCGTTCTCTGATTCTTAAGAAGATACAGAAAATTCAAGGAATCGAGGATGTCGAAACACTTGTAGTAATGAAAGAACATTCATGATAGATAACGGAGTTGATAATAATGACAAATAAAGTGCTGGCTTATATTCTGATGGATCTTGAACTTGGAAAAACTGATGACGTGATAGAAGCTCTTCGAAAGATTGATGAAGTTACTACAGTCGCCGCAACTACAGGAAGTTATGACGTAGTGCTTCTTCTTGAAACAACCAATCTTGAGGAGCTGTATGAAATAACTGTTCAGAAGATACACAGAATTCCAGGTATTAAAGAAACCCAAACCGCAGTTGTTGAAAAAATGATGAGAGTTTAGGTATGAGAGTCAAAAAGATCTCTTTCCTCGTCAATCATGTTTTTATCATTCTAGTGATATAATTTTGTCGAGATGTGGTTAAATTGGATGAGGTAACAATCTCTGGACTTACTAAGAATTTTGGTGATCTGGTCGCGGTTGACCATATAGATCTCAATATTCCTGAAGGGACAATATTTGGACTACTTGGTCCAAATGGGGCTGGAAAGTCAACCACAACAAGGTTACTAAGTACGCTGCTTCGACCAACTGATGGCACTGCTACTGTAGGTGGTTTTGACATTATTGAAAACCCAGTCAATGTTCGTGAAATCACTGGTGTACTGCCTGAAGAAGGTAATCATACCATCTATCCTACATTAACAGCCTATGATAATCTACTGTATTTTGCTAGGCTCTACGATGTGCCAGAAGATGAAATACATGAACGGATAGAAGAGCTTTTGACATTCATGGAGCTTTGGGATAGAAAAGATGACAAAGCTGGAGAGTTGAGTACTGGGAACCGTCAACGCTTAGCATTGTGCAGAGCAATGCTTCACAGACCAAAAGTGTTGCTTCTTGACGAGCCCACATCAGCTCTAGACCCAATCGCTGCAAAACGTGTGCGAGAACTAATACTAGGTTTGTCCCAGAAGTATAGGCAGACATTTTTCATAAATTCGCACAATTTACCCGAGGTGCAAAGAGTCTGTGATAGAATAGCAATTATTGATGAAGGGAAGATACTCCTTCAAGGACCAACCCACGAATTACGTTCAAAATTACATGCCAAACAAGAGTTTAGGATTAGAATTGTCGGCGATATAACGAAAGCAAGTTCAATTGCTAAATCGATGAATTTTGTCGAGAAAGTGGAAGATGATGTTGATTCTATTCTTGTCACTGTTGATAATCCAACAGAAAATAACTCTAAATTGATGCAGACTTTGTTATCTGATGGAGTCAAAATAGTTGAATACACTGAAGAAGGAGCTACACTCGAAGATCTCTATCTTGAGGTAATAAAAGGAGGGAACGCATAATGGGGCTCGATAAGTCACTCATTGTAGCAAAGACTGACCTGAAGATGGCGCTGCAAGTAGGCTATGTGAAATATGGTCTTATTCTTGTAGCCGCTATTGGTCCTGTAATGGTTCTTGCGACTGTAGGTCTTCTCGTATTTACGATTCCAAGTGAGGCAGAATTTTTACTAATTATGCAAATGACTGGCCCCACAATCTCTCCGATGATTGGTCTAGTTGCCATCATTCCCGCGTCTCTTATAGCTGCTAATGCTCTCGTAGGAGAACGAGAACAGAATACGCTTGAACCACTTCTTTGCACTCCGCTAACGGATCGTGAGCTACTTATTGGGAAGGTTTTGAGTTCGTTCATACCAAGTATCGCTCTGCTATTAGGTTCAATCTTGGTGTCAGAAATTGGGACATTCATTCTGTTGATGCTAGCTGGTTATCCTCCCATGCTGCTACCTGATATTGCAGGATTATTCCTACTTCTTACAGCTGGTCCACTCATGATTCTCGCTATGAATTCAATTATGATTTTGATTAGTGGTAGAGTAACTCGCGTGTATGAAGCATATCAGACATCTGGCGCTACAGTGATGGTTTTCATCCTCCCGATGATTTTACCAATGATCTCCCTGAGTGGAGGAGGTATCGATCCAGCTGCAGTCTGGTTTTCAAATATCCTCACAATTCTGATTGCTGCGGCATTGTTCATAGTGACATGGGCATTAGCATTTAGTAGATTCAACAGAGACCGCATGGTATCACTCGTATAGGACATAAAGAGGGCAACCTGCCCTCCTTTTCTTTTCTTTGAAGATTAATCCTTGAGCTTTTTCAAACCTGCAGGATATCTACCAGCGAGGTCTCTATATATTGCTTTGAATCGAGTCAGCTCCTCTTTATGATGGTCTTGGACGGTTCCAATTACTTTTGCTGGTACACCCACTGCAATCATTCCTGCAGGAACTTCAAATCTGGCCCTCACTACAGCCCCCTCTCCAATGATTGCCCACTCACCCACTGTGGAATAATCTGAGATAATCGCTCCCATGCCAATGACTGCATCATCCTTCACAGTAGCATTATGTACTATACATCCATGACCAAGTGTCACATTGTTACCAATCATGGTCAATTCATCAGGTCGAGCATGAATAATCACATTGTCCTGAATACTTGTCCCATTACCTACGCGAATCTCACCATAATCCCCTTTCACAACAGCTCCAGGGGCTATATAGCATTCTTCACCAATTCTGACTTTTCCTATAACCGACGCAGAGTGACTCACATATGATGTATCACCAACCACAGGTGACCTTTTCTCGAACTCGTAAACAGCCATCTTAACACCAACAATGATAAATCCTCTCTTCGTTATTAGCTTGAAGGTAGGTGAAATCCACTCCCGCCCTTCTCCGAAACGTTAAAGTTTCAGCTATCCAATCGTAGTGGTGTGTTTCATCACTCAGAAGAGCGTGTTGAACTGTGAGTAAAAGTGAAGATGCACCAGTTTTT
>PJET01000189.1 GCA_002825515.1 Candidatus Thorarchaeota archaeon MP11T_1
TGCAGAAATGCGTTAGAACCACAGATATTGATGATGTTGGGGACACAACCCATCTGACTTTCTTTGAAATGCTAGGTAACTGGAGCTTGGGAGATTATTGGAAAAAAGAGGCAATCACATGGAGCTATGAATTTCTTACTTCAGAAAAATATCTAGGATTTAACCCTGGTAAGCTCTCAGTAACAGTTTTCGCTGGAGACGAGGATTCTCCACGAGATAATGAGGCTGCAGAAGCTTGGCGTAGTGTAGGGATTCCAGAGGAACGAATCTACTTTCTAGGAAAGGGTGATAATTGGTGGATCGCAGGAAACAGCGGACCGTGCGGGCCTTGTACAGAGATGTTCATTGAGGTTGATGAGGTTCCAAAGTGCAGCCCTGATTGTCGACCTGGATGTTATTGCGGACACTTTGTAGAGGTTTGGAATGATGTCTTCATGCAATACAACAAACTATCAGACGGGTCATATCAACCTCTGAAGCAGCGCAGTATAGACACAGGTATGGGTGTCGAACGAACTTTGGCAATGCTCCAAAAGGTGTCTTCTGTGTTTGAAACTGAACTCTTTGCCCCACTAATATCTAAGACCAAAGAACTCTCACAGAAACAAGAGTTCAAGGAGGATGATGAACGTCTCATTCGGATCATCGTTGATCATGTAAGGTCTGCAGTTATGATTATGGCTGATGACAGGAGGATAAGTCCCTCCAACGTGGAACAGGGTTACATTGTAAGACGGTTACTCAGAAAGGCAATTCATAGTGCTGATAGATTAGACATTGATCAAGGCTTCATGAATACTCTGGCCGAGATTGTCGTTGAGATGTTCAAAGATCTCTATGGAGAGGTGGAGAGAAATAAAGAGTTCATCATGAATAACTTAAACGTTGAAGAAGAAAAATTCAGAAAGACTCTCAATAAAGCACTTCGAAGGTTTGAAAAAATCTATCAAGATACAGGAAACATAACTGGAGGGGATGCTTTTCTCCTCTTCACTAGTTTTGGGTTACCATTAGAAATGACAAGAGACCTTGCAGAAGAGAAAGGCATCAAAATTGACATGAATGAATTCACTAGACAGTTTGAGGAACACAGAGAGATTTCAAGAACTGCCACCCAAGGCAAGTTCAAGGGAGGTCTAGCTGAACATAGCGAGCAAATCGTTAAACTTCATACTGCGACGCACTTGCTCCAAGCGGCTCTCAGAAAAGTACTGGGAAATGAGGTGACTCAAAATGGGAGTAACATAACTGAAGATCGATTAAGATTTGATTTCACTTTCTCAAGAAAACTAACTCCAGAAGAGATTGAGGAGGTGGAGAGTTTGGTGAATGAAATAATTAGTCAAGACTTGGAAGTCACCCGAGAATTCCTTACTTATGATAAGGCAATTGGGAAGGGAGCCCTCGCATTTTTCAAAGAGAACTATGGTGAAACCGTATCTGTTTATTCCGTTGGTGATTTTAGCATGGAACTATGTGGAGGACCTCATGTTGAGCATACCGGTGTTCTAGGAAAATTTAGAATCACTAAGCAGAAGAGCATTGGCGCAGGACTGATGAGAATAAGAGCCATTATAGAAGAGTAGATTGCTAAGGGTTCTTATGCGGGTTTCACAATCAAAAACATAACCTTCATCGATAATAGAATGAAGACAAGCTTACATGTGAAACAAGACCATACGGTGAAAAAAATGGGTACATTTACCAGATTTTTTGGGTCAGGAGATAAAAAACTTCAGGAGCGAGCTGATGAATTATTACTCGAGATTAGTAAAGGACTCCAATCAGCTAGCGCAAAATTATGTGTTGGTGCTAAAAACTGGGTGGATGAAGACACGGATGTACTGGAAGAAATCAAGAATGAGATTATTGAACTAGAGAGGAAAATGGATGTAAAGAAAGAAGAGTTGATAGAGAATGTTCTTGCAAAACATGCCTATCTTCCGCAGCATACTCAAGAACGTCATAAACTCGTAAGACTAATGGATAGTATAATTGATACATGCGAACATGCGGTACGTATAATGTGGTTGGGAAAGGATTTGAAACCTCCCAAGGATTTTGAGAAACTAGGCAAGATGAGTTGGACTTGCACGGACCTCCTTCAGGATGCAGTAAAATATCTCTATAGCGATTTTGAGAAGTGTGTTGAGTATACAAGAAAGGTGGACAAGAAACGAGAAGAAACTAGGGACCTCCAGTTCGAGATACTTCGCGATTTATACAAAGAAAAAAAATACTCAATGCGAGAAATTCATCTGTTTGCTGAAGCATCACATTGGATAGTCAAAGTAGCAGTTCAAGCTGAAGATACAGGAGATTTCCTTCGAGAGCTTGCTGTTAAGTACTCCTAAAGGGAGGATCTTGTTCATTGGATTTACTACTGCTACTAGCTGTACTCGTCATCGGTTTCATAGTTGCATTTGCTATTGGTGGCAACGATGAAGCAATGAGTCCTGCAGTGGGAGCTCGCATCTTTTCTTTGAACACAGCTGTCATACTAGGAGGCTTGTTGAGTGTTGCAGGAGCTGTGACGCTTGGTGGCGGTGTATCTGAAAAAGTGGGATCTGATTTAGTATCACAACAAATTATGACTCCTGCTATGGTCTTTGCAGTTCTTGTTTCTATGGCTATATGGCTGTTAGTAGCATCAATAACCAAGGGACTTCCGATAAGCACAACCCAGTGTATAGTAGGGTCTGTTATTGGTGTGGCTATTGCAGCTCCTTTTCTTGGTGAACCAAGTTGGGGAATCGAAATTGTATCATGGCTAGTTGTTCTAGAGATTTTTGCAGGTTGGATTATATCACCTGTGTTAGGTTTCCTAATTGCTGGAGGTGTGTTTTGGGTGGTTAGAAGATTTCAATCACGGGCAACTGGTCTTGCAGGACGTGAAAAGCAGGAACAATTGGCATCCTATGGTTTAGCTCTGTTTCTGATTATTACAAGTTTGAGTAGGGGAGGGAATGATGTTGCTAATGCAGTAGCCCCACTAGTGTCACTACCAGATTTTGAAGCAGCAATTAATGTAGGCCCATTCATTCTTCCTGGAATTATGATTCCGTTGTTTGTTGGAGGTCTAGGCATGGCTGTGGGTTTAATTGTTGTTGGAAGAAAAGTCATCAGGGTACTGGCAACAGAGGTAGTAAGCTTAACACCAACCTCAGCTTTGGCAGCATCTGTATCTGTAGCAGTTGTAATGTTTATAGGTACATATATGGGATTTCCACTCAGTGGCACCCATGTATTAGTTGCTGCTTTGATTGCAGTAGGATGGGTTGCTCAGACTCCAGTCCAATCAAATCAGGTAAAGGAAATCCTGATTTCTTGGGTGATTACTGTTCCAATATCTGCAATCTTTGGAGTCATTATTTTCGCAGTCATTAACCCTTTCTTCTAGTATATTGAATCAATTGACAAGAGGGGAGAAAAAGAACAGGCATCCTACAAATCCGGTATTTTATGAATTAGAACAAATTCTTTTGCTAGTTTTCCGAGTTCTTCAGCCTCATTTATGGAAAGATGCACTCGATGACTAGAAACAGATGATGGAGTTTCTTTCTTTGTCGCTTCTATAATCGCAAAATCAGCATCACGAACAACATCTTCAGCGCCAGAACATAGGCGGGTGTCACCAGTATAACCTACAACAGTTTCACCGATCTGTACTTGGAATCCCAGTGCAGGTTCCAGAATTCCTGCACCTTGATCAAATTCAAGCGAGAAGTGTTCAACCTCAAAGGACTTTATTTTGAAGAAGTCAGTGTCAAAGCCTGAGCTGGTTGAAAGCTCGTGGTACCAGATTTTGTAGGGGAGTGTTTCACTATAGAGGTCTCGATACCCCTTAATGATGCTAATCACTTCTGCGCAACCAGTGGGGATCAATATGTTGAGTGGATTCGTTCGCATCATCATTCGCATGAATCCAAAGAGCGAGTGGAGCCCACCTACATGATCAAAATGTCCGTGTGAGATTGCAATGGGATCAATATCATGAACAAAGTCAATTTTACTCAATGTCAACAGGTCTCTGAGAACCCCGTCCCCTACATCAAGCAACATCATTTTACCTGTAAACTTCGAGGTCAATAGTATTGTAGTGCTAACGCCAGCAGCACTAAATAGAACATTTACTTCGACTTCATCATTCGCCCATTTTGATTTATAATTGCTACCGATCAAGTACTACAATCCCTTCCAGCTTTTTGAAGCCAACTTAGGTGAATAAATATATTGAATCACAGATGAATCAATATTGTATGGAGAGATTTCATTTCACTACTATGATTAATTGGAGAGCTTCTTAAAGCTCTAATTAGCATATAAAAAAGTCAAGTGAACAATTAATATTGTTTTGTTTTCGAAAATTAAATTTAATGAATATGATTCAAATCGCAGAAAAACCCAACCAAAAACGACTTATATCGCCGTAGCAACAGGATACCTAATTTTCACATTCGCGTGAGGTTGACGTGATGGGAGAAGAAACTTCCGTAGAATTAGAAGTGGCCCGTGAAACTTGGGTTACCCGAATGGGTTTCGTGTTCGCGGTCTGGGGTTCCATGACAGGATTGGGGAACGTCTGGAACTGGCCATTCAAGGTTTCAGTCTTGGGTGGCGGTCCCTTCGTTCTCATATACCTTATCATGCTACTTTTGGTAGGTATTCCTGTTGTGCTAACAGAGTTTGTTCTGGGGGCAACCTTTAGAAGAGGATTCCCAGGCGCACTCAAAAGAATTCATCCTTTGGGAGAGTTCCTTGGATGGTTCTGTCTTGTCAATACAGCAATTCTCACAGCATTCTATACTGTGTTGATTGGATATGCAGCAGTCTATGCTGGATATGCCATCACTGGTCTACAACTCGATGGTGTTATGGGACCATCAGCATTTACTGACCAACCAGGGTTCTTTGTGAACATGCTAATGTCACCAATAGTCCTTGTTGGACTCATCGTAGTATGGTTGGTTGTATTCATCATCGACTACTTTGGTACAAGAGGAATCGAACGCTCAGTGATGATACTATTTCCATTGATGTGGATAATCATCATCTTCATGGCGTTCTGGGGCCTTGCCCAGCCAAATGCATCTCAAGGATTAGATTTCTACCTAAACCCAGATGTGGAGCAGTTTCTAAACCCGCAGATGTGGTCAACTGCGGTTTCATTGAGCTTCTTCAAACTTAGTGCAGGAATGGGAGCATTAACCGCATATGCGAGCTACCTTCCACGACGTGGCGAACTTACCAACAGCGCAGTGACAACAAGCTTGCTCGACACAACGTTTGCTTTCACTGCTGGAATGGCAGTCTTCACAATCGCAGCCACCGCTGGCTTTCTCGGTGGAGGTGGTGTAGGTTTCGCATTCGTTGCATGGCCCGGAGGAATGGTAATACCAGGAGGGAACATCTTAGGCTTTGTTTTCTTCCTGATGATGGTATTCCTTGGTGTGACGAGTGCCATATCTTTGGTGGAAGCTATTGTCACAGCTGTGATGGATAAGTTTGGATGGCCACGATCAAAGGCAGTGATTATAATCACCCTCATCCTGTTTCTTGGTGGAGTTCCGTTCACTTTGTGGATGGAATTACCGGATCCAATGGGTGCAGGTGATGTAGTCTGGGGCTTGTATTTACTTGATATATTCGACTACTATGTTGAGAACTTTGGTCTTGTTCTGGTTACTCTATTCATGATGCTAATTATGGGTTGGGTCTGGGGCGGAGCAAAGATTTTGGATGCAGCAAATGAGGCAGGAGACTTCAAATTGCCTACCTGGTACAAGTGGGTAGTCAAAGTGATTTCACCCGTAGGCATTATCATTGCTCTTTCATTCATTATTCTCGGCGGGTTCTATGCAGTCGGAAGTATCATGGAGCTTACAGCGCCGTTGATATGGATTGCAATCTGTATCGTCTTTGCAGCCATCTTATGGCGTATGAAGGGGGTTGATTAAGAATGGGATTAATGGACATCTTTTTCGGCCCATATGAGCGGTTTGGTATGAGAGGCGGTTTCATCATCTTAATACTCGTGGCAATAGTTGGTGGAATCTTTGCAGCTTGGATGTGGACAATAGGTACACAACCATTCGCTGCGTTTTCATTCATGCTAGACCTAACTCTCACATATGGCGTACTCTTCATGTTCCTGTACATTATGTGGTATCGTCGCCCCAAGTGACTTATACCACATACCCCCCTTTTTTTTATACTAATAACCAGGATGTCTGATGTTAAATGTCCCAAGGATTAGAGCTACTCACTAGTAAAGTGCGGCGTCGAAGATATAGATACTATGCATTTGGAACTATAACAATTATTGCACTTGGCCTTGCAGGAATTACTGGATTCGTAATATTTGGTGCAACTGAAGAGGGGTGGGCAGGCGTTCAATCCAGTTTATTTCTCTCGTTTGCTATTCTGCTTTTATTTCTAATACCTACTAGAGATATGAGGCGTATAGAGGCAATCATAGTTCTTGCATCTGAGCATGGCGGTTCAATAAAGGTTGATACAATTCAAAAGGAATTGTTGCTACCTGAAGACAAGATACTTGCTCTTCTTGGTTGGTTGACAAAACAAAAAATGGCCGAAAAGCGCGAACAGACTGAAAGATGGGTCTTTCCAGAACTACGTCGTAATAGGGATAAATAGGGAATGCATTCTAGTTCAATGAAACTAACCTAGCATGGATGAGATGACGTCATCAAAGTCCAATAGTTCATTTATTTTCTTGAATGGTTTCTTTTTCCCCTTTCTTTCTAGCCATTCGCCCTCAATGTCAATAATACGGTCAGTGCCATCTTCAGCAATTCTTACACGCGACCAATTCCAATACTCAAGAGTGCCCTTATTGAGAGTGATTGAAATCGACGTTTTTGACGTATCATAACCAATAGTTACTTTCGTACGGTTACCAAAATCGAGATCACGTGTTTCCTCAATAATTTGACCATTTTCATCAGTTCGCTTGATACTGATATATGTACCAAATGCCTCATGGATGTGTCCAACTAAGACGAGAAACGGGCGATATTCATTGATGAATTCACTTAGAGCTGTACTTCCCTTATGGTCTCCCCAAAGATGGGGAGGAACTCCGAATCTACCAAGACGATCTCTCATGCCAAAGGGAGGACTATGTGTTGCTATGATTGTATTTTCAGGCTTCTTTTTCGCCCTAGAGACCGCATCATCAACGGCCCATCTAAGATTCTCCTCAGAACGCTCTCCCGGGAAAGTGTAATTAATAGGATTTGAACCTTCGATTCCTACAAAGGAATAACCCTTCTCTTCAAAAATGCCGCCAGGCCATGTTTCTCTTTTGCTTTGGAGGTCCATATAGACTTCGTCAGGATGAATATTATCTATACGTGATTTGATCGCTTTATCGCAACCAATATCACGCAACAAATCAGACCCAATCGCTTCGACTGCATCAGCAGTTGTGCCAAACATTTCATAATTACCAGCTACACACACCGTAGGTGCCGGAGATGACTCCAGAGTCTTCAGGAGCTGTGTTAGCTTTTCAACTGAATCTTTTGCGATTTGTGATAGATCTTCCTGAGCTTTTAGATAGGCGGGTTCAGCTAGATAATCACCATCAAATATCACAATATCTGGTGGACAATCTTTCAGATTTTCTAGAAGCAAATTCACTTTGCCTTTCTCTTCATGTGGATCACCGCTTCCTGCGAATTCTAAGATTTTATTCTGGGATAAATACGAGTCAAGGTCTTCCACCTTTAATGACGGTTTCTTTTTTCGCATGAAACTCATTGAAATAAACCTCGCAAGGATAATGGATTGCTACCATCGAAGATAGAATATCATTGGATTTATTTGTTAGGGAATATAACTCAAAGTGAATAAAAATCATGTTCCTTGTAAAATAATCAGGTGACAAATTTGACTCACATCTATATTGACTGTTTTGATGCTAACGGATTCTATGAGGAGAATTACAAACGAATAGTCCTTGTCATGGCTAGTCTAACTCAATCAAAACATCTAGAAAGAGAGTGGGTTTCTTCTCAAGCAGTTGGTGGCACTTGGGCAAGATCGATTCGATGTGTATTTGAAACAAGCACAGATGCGCGATTGATTAAGGAACTAATGGTGGGTTTGGAGTATTGTAGCTT
>PJET01000076.1 GCA_002825515.1 Candidatus Thorarchaeota archaeon MP11T_1
GTACTGTAATGATCGCGGCTTGTGAAACAGACCGTTGCCATATAGGTGGAACCGGCAATGAGATTGCCCAAGTGCAAGTAGATGTCGCTCGAGATATTTTGAACGCAATCGGATGGAAAAGTGAACGAGTTGACATGTTCCGGATGTTCAGCGCAGAGCCTGAACGTTTCACCAACGCAGTGAATGAAATGGTGAATCGCGCCAAGAAGCTAGGTCCCACGCCTGTCCATGAAGGGACTGCTGGGAAGTGGATGGAGGTGACAGAATGAGTCGGCTATCACCAGAGAAGGCAATCGCTCCTAAGAGACAGCGTATGTTAGATATGATTCTGGTTCTTGGTGGTCTCAAAGAAGAGTCTGTAATCCCACTTAGCAAGGTAAAGGAGGAACTTGACAATCTCAAGACAGAATTGGCGCCATTGACTGATTCGATTATGGCATTCCCTGACTCATATTATGGTAAATTCTTGGAGGCTGTTGAGAAGAGCAAAATGGTCAATGAAGTGAGTGATAGGGGCATTCTCAAAGAATCAATCTCAAATCTCGAGGAGGCAATTTCTAAGAGTGAATCGGAATCACTGAAAAGACTGAACGCTTTACTCACTGATGCCCTCGATAGGATGACCAAAACTGAGGAAGCTTCTGAAGGCATCATCGATGTTGATATGACTACTATCCTTTCAACGATATCTAGTTTGATTTCTGAAATTGAATCGGCCACAGACGAATTTGAGAAGGCTGCTGAATCAGAGGCTGAATCCACGAAGGCCGAGCTTTTGACTCTGGTTGAAACCCTTAAAGATGCTAAATCAAAAGCTGAAATTGCTCCTGAAGATGCTCTTGATGAGATTCAAAAACTTGGAACAAAGACACGATATGGCCCAGGATTGAGAGCGACAGCTCAAGTCAAACGAGGAAAGCGGGACGGTCGAATTGATGATACACGCTTTCACAATCTTGTTTCAGAGAATATGCTCAATGAAGCCACTCGTGGAGTGATTATGTTCATCCTTGGAAAAATGGGCTCTAAGACAGTTGTCCAAATTAGCAAACTCATGGAAACTTCACCCCAAGCAGTACAAAATGCTCTTGTGACAATGATACAGAGAAGTGAAGTTGAGATGGTTGGCTTAGAGGGCGACGCTCCTGTCTTCTCAAGAGTTCTCACAGAAATTCCAAACTCAACACTCATCCTGAAAAGAATCGTACAACAGGTTCGCGGAATGGTCAAGTCACTTGAAGATGATTTTTCTGACACTGCAAATGAGTTTCTTGATAAATTACAGGTACTACTTGAACGCCTGCAGATATTGGGGACGTATGATGAAATCGCGCTATCAGAACCAATGAATAAGCTTAGAGAAACAGTTGACCGTGCTACGGAAGCAATTCTCACCTCTCAGACATCTGATGATGCAGAGAACCTCAAACTCCTTGTTACTGCAGGACTTGAGGCTTTTGCGCGTTTTCGCCTGAAGATCACACTGGAAAAGGGTCCCAATCTCGTATCTGGAACCAACGTCTATGGAGAGAAGTTGGACCCTGAAGTATACCAATCAATGATGGATACCTATCTTGATAACGAGCTCGAGAGAGGCACTATCTTGGTGCTGATCAGAGAACTGGGCGCCCTATCAGCACATGATCTTGCTGAGAGAACAAACATACCCCAGGACAGAATTCTTCGACATCTGCTCAGAATGAAACGTGATGAACTTCTCACGATAGCTGGAGAGAATCATGGTTACATTCTCTACGATGTACCAAGAACACTATCTGAAGCTGAGATTTCAATACAAACTGCATCCGCCCTTGCTCTGCAACTCGTTGAGTCTCGGGTTGAGCTTCAAAGGATACTATCTGAACTGAAGGCACCTGACATCGGTAAGCTTGCTAACTCATTGGAAGTCTTTTCTAAGGCTCGTGACAAACTTGCATCAATACGCGTGAATGGTACTGTGATTGATGAAACAACATTGAATGAGGTCGAGGACAAGATCAAATCTGCTGTTTTACTCACCTATCGAACACGTGCTAAGATACCAAGCACAAGACCCAAGGTCACTCTGAAGGACTTGGCAGATGTTGACGTTCCCTCAGTGCTTGACGAGTACAAGAACCAAATGGGCTATGCGCCTCTGTTGGGTTTTGGTACAATTGAATGGGATCAATCAAAGTGCCTTGGATGCAAGTCTTGTGAACTTGAATGCCCTGAGAATGCAATCGAGTTGAAGCCAAGAATAGAGATTCCCAAATTCTTTGAGATTTCAGACGAATCTCTCTCGCAATTACCGTCCAGCCGCTCACTCTTCTATAAGACTGTCCAGAACCTTGCCACAGTCAAGCCCTCGAAGGACATCACCCTTGAGAAAGAAGCACCAGGATTTGGGTCTGTTGAGGTAGATCTCTGGTTGTGTGTTGCTTGCCGCACCTGTGTAAGACGGTGTCCGGGTCCTGAACCAGGTGCTTTAGAACTGGAGCTGAAATGGAACCTTCCAGAGGTTGTGAAACATATCACATCATCATCATCGTCGTAACGTCATTGCCCTTTAGCAACTGACTTATACCACTTGACAAAAGGTCATGGACAATCCTCTGAGGGAGTACAATGATTGATTTCAGGCTTACAGACGAACAGCAAGAACTTCAGAACAAAGCGAGAAAGTTTGCTCAGGAGTACATGATTCCCTACGCTCACTATTATGACAAAACAGGAGAGTTTCCGCGTCCGATAATCCAGAGGTGCTGGGAAGAAGGCCTCATGAACCTCTCCATTCCGAAAGAGTATGGTGGTCCTGGTCTTGGCTCTATAGAACAATGCATCGTTGTGGAAGAGATGGCTGCTGGATGCGCAGGGATGACTACGAGCATCTATGTAAACACACTTGGTGCTGAACCTATTCTAGTTGCTGGGACTGCTGAACAGAAAGAGAAGTATCTCCGACCACTCACTGAAGACCTCAAGTTTGTCAGTTTCGCCTGCTCAGAACCTGGAATGGGTTCTGATGTAGCTGGAATTCAGACACGAGCGAAGAAAGAGGGTAACCACTACATCTTGAATGGATCAAAGTTCTGGATCACAAATGCACCACATGCGGATTACTTCACAGTCTTTGCCAGTCTTGACCCAAGTAAGCGCCACAAGGCACTCTGTGCCTTTATTGTGGATGCTGACACTCCAGGGGTCAAAACAGGTCGTCCAGTCGAGAAGATGGGACACAAAGCCTCCACAACATCTTCGGTAATGTTTCGTGATGCCAAAGTTTCAGAAGAGAACCTGCTGGGTACTGAGGGGAAAGGCTTTGGAATTGCAATGCAGACCTTCGCTATGACTCGTCCATCAATCGCAGCTTTTTCAACCGGTCTCGCACGAGCCGCAATGGAGTACGCAAGGGATTATGTCAACAAACGAGAGGTTTTCACTCAGAAACTTCGAGAATTTGAGGTCATCCAGTTCAAATTGGCTGAAATGTATATGAAAATCGAGGCGTCCAGAGCATTATATCTCAAGGCTGCATGGACAACTGACAATGTTGGGGACGCTACCGTGCCTGCAAGTGTGGCCAAAGCATATGCCACCGATGTTGCTATGGAAACAGCCAGCGAGGCACTTCAAATCCATGGGGGCTATGGGTACATCGACCAATATCCACTTGAGAAGCTCTTCAGAGATGCCAAACTGTACCAAATCTATGAGGGAACTAGTGAGGTTCAACGACTCATTCTCGGTCGTCATTTACTCGATGGATATGAACCTGCTATGGAAAAGATTCCAAAATGGTATAACAAAAAGCCTCCAGATTTCTAGGAGATTTTGTGATGATTGTGAAGAAACTGAAGGATCTCAAAGAGATTGTCGCACTTGATGATACTATTGTCCGTGAGATGTTGAATCCAAAGCATGATGCCATCCCCCTACATCTTGGATACAGTCTTGCTCATGCAACACTCCTTCCCAAGAAAACCTCCCTACCCCATCGGTTCAAAACAGCCTCGGAGGTCTATTATATTCTCGAAGGCGAAGGTATGATGCATATTGATGATGAAACCGAGAGGGTTGGTCCTGGAGATACTATCTACATTCCACCCAAGGCAGTCCAATTTATTGAGAACATTGGTGACAGTAATTTAGAGTTCTTATGCATAGTCTTTCCAGAATGGCAACCAGACGCTGAGGAATTGGTTTGATTTCCTTCAGACAAATCTTTCTAACGAATGGACACCATTGTAAGTTTCAGGCATTTGACGTGTAATCCTTCCATTGACTGTCTATCCATTGTTTTATTCCAATTTTTTCAATGGTTTCTAAGTTTTCAATAGTCCTCCATTTAATCACACCAGGATTGCTCTTGAGCTTTGGACATGGGAAACTTGCACAGTTGCTACACAAAGGATATTCCTTCTCGAAACAACATTGTCGAATCTCGCACCGATCCCTCTCCCCCTTGGAGTAATCCGGAATCTCCGCTTTACACCCTGAACAAATCCCAGACTCTGCAAGAACCTCTAGTCCTCGAGAAAAATTATCACCATCAATACCCTCTCTCTGAAATTGCTTCACAAACCCCCCAAAGTCTTTGAACATGTCAAGAGCAGCGTGTGCAGTCCTTCGTATTTTTCCTGTATGCCAATCACAAGTATGACAATATGAACCACAGTAGGAAATATACCGCTCTTTTTCCTCCTCGTACTTCTTTACTAAATCACCCCATAATCTGTGAACCTACTCTAGGATAAATTCAGCTCACTATGCAATCGTCCAAGCATTATTACACGGGCTGGTCTATTTTCGTTTTGAGAATGATAGAACATACGAATTGAAGGTCATAGAGGAAGTTCAATCAAAATCCTCTGAGATTTGAAACAAATCGGTACCTGCATCAAAACACCTCAGGAATCCTTCCTTGCAAAATGCTAACTTTGGCAAATAACCACGACCTTGTATTGTCACTGAATTATTTTCCAATCTGAAAGATTATATGTTGGCTCGGATGAGCCCATTTACTAACTATAATTAGGCGACTGAAGAATAATGCCCCCAAAAGACATGAATATCATCGTGTTTGGTTGCATGCAATGCATGTACGCCGCGTCCGATCTTGCAGGGACAATGAAACTGCAATACGACATCACGAGCAGGATCATCAGGATGCCCTGTACTGCGAGGTTGGACATCAACTTCATACTCAAAGCGTTGCAGGAAGGGGCGGATGGAGTATTGGTTGTCGGATGTCACCCTGGAGACTGCGCATACAAGACTGGAAATCTGGGTGCTGAGCGGAGAGTCCGGTTTGCTAGGAAGCTAGTTGGAACACTTGGTCTGAATGAAGACCGTGTAAAGATGGTATTCGTGTCAGCTGCTGAGGGTGACAAGTTCGCAGCAGAGGTCAATAAATTCGCTGATGAGATCCGAAAGATTGGACCGAATCCAATCAGATTGTAAAACCTCTATACTCTCATTCTCATATGATATGCATTAACTTTGAATCCAATCTTCTCATACAGGTGCTTCGCAGCTTCTGCCTGAACAGGGCAGGTCAATAAGATTAGATCGGTGCCAGCTTGCTTGAATACTCCAACAAGACGCTCTAGTAATGAGGTTCCCATACTCTGTCTTCTGTACTCTGGATCGACAACGAGAAGTTCAATTGTTGCGACCCTCGAAACCCCCCAATTTGACAAGACCTGAGCTGGAACATCTTTGAAAAATCCGTAAACAAATCCAACAATCTCTTCGTTATCTTCAGCCACAAGAAAACCTTCTGGAAAGGAATCGGTAATCTTCAGGTCATCTTCTTGTATAGGACCATCAAAGAGAGCGTGATCATTAGCCAGCTTAATGACCCTCCTAGTATCTCTTTTTTCAAACTTACGTATTTGCAAAATCACACACTCACAAAAGCCATGAGCCATGGTTTAATGAGGATATTGCTCAAAGATTATAGACCATATTGAGTTCGATTGAAATCCTACTAGCCATGACAAACATGCCGTATTCAATCAGTTCATATTGATAACAAATACATATTTGGAAGAATAAGAAAGAAGAATCTGAACAAGCTCATCAGTTATAGAGTAGGTCGAGGGGAATCCGAAACACACCTACAGAATTTGAGTTGCAACCAGTATCTCATTTATTACTGAAATAGCAGTAGTCAGAATTGAACAGAGAAAATGAAAGAAGGGGCGATAAAGAATGAAGAAAAGCCCAAAACAACGAAGTACACTCAAAGACAGAGTGCGTAGAATATTCAAAACGAACAAACTCTGCCAAATAGCATTTGAAGAACTAGAGAATGACATTGAAGTTCAAACCATGCTTGAAGACAGCAATCGCATGGCAATAGATCGTATGGGATATTCAGACCATGGCCACACACACTCATTGATTGTCACAATGAACGGAGTGCGTCTTTTTAGACATCTAGTCAAGGGAGTCAACCCAACGATAGTCCAAGAAGAAACAGGTGATGTCAATGACTCAGAACTTGTGGTCATGCTTGGCTGTTATCTACATGATATTGGCATGGTAGTTGGACGTACAAACCATGATGAGTTCTCAGTAGTATTAGCATTGCCAATCATCAATCGAATTCTAACTAAGGTTTACCCAGAAGATAGACACAAACAAGTTCACATCAGAAGCCACATCCTTCATGCAATCTATTGTCATGATCGGGTAGCAATGCCTCTGACAATAGAGGCTGGTGTAGTAGGCATTGCTGATGCGCTAGACATGACAAAGGGTCGAGCAAGAATACCCTTTGAAGCAGGAAGTGTCAATATACATAGTACTAGTGCTCGTGCTATCGAGAATGTGAGAATTCGGAAAGGCGAATCAAAAACAGTCCGTATTGAAGTGACCATGAACAATGCATCTGGAATCTTCCAGATACAGGAACTCCTCGAAGAAAAGATTCGTAACGCCAAGTCACTAATCGACCATATAGAACTCTATGCCATAATGTCCCCCCGAGAAGATGTGATAATTAAAGAAGAACTTCGTGTACTTTGATTCTCACATATGTAAAAATCTCAAACCTCCTTAAACCAATATCTAACGAGTTCACACATAACAGCTAATATATATGCACGACATCGAACATTCGTCGCGTTTCACTACGTACTATGTTGCAGAGGCAGAAATCATGCGCCTAGACCCTATTGACTCTCAAATAATAACAATGCTTCAAAATGATGGCAGAAGGTCCTTCAGTGAGATTGCTGATGCAGTAGGTAGGACTGAAGTTACCATTCGACGAAGAGTGAAGAAACTTGTGGATGAAGGATATATCAAGCGATTCACAGTTGTATTGGATCCCCTTAAAATGGGTCGGAAGATACGCGCAGTCATTAGGGTCAAGACTGCGATGAAAGAGGCTGCGTTGATCTCAAAGAAGCTCAGGGAATTCGATGAAGTCAATGAAGCCTATTTTCTTGATGGGGCATGCGGCCTAATGATTATGGTCACTGTGGATGATCTCACAGAGCTAAAAGCATTCCTAGAAACACGACTTGGGCGTATTCCTGGTGTTGGCGATGCTGAAACCTGTATTGTTCTCGAAGAAATCAAGTCGGCTTTCTAGACCATTGGAGGCGTTTTGATGCAGTACAAACTGCATCTCTCAAGCAGAAACTTGGACGCTCTTCACAATCATGCTGAAACCAGTCTTCCATCAGAAGCTGCTGCATTACTTTTTGGACAGGTGTCTGAATCCTTCATCATAGTGAAATACGTTGAATTAGTCTATAATGAAGCGTCTTCGAATACAACTTCGTTTATGGTTAATCCTGAAGAACAATACCGACTCTTGGTTGAAGCGGAGGACCGGGATGAAGAGCTCGTTGGGATATTCCATTCTCACCCTGCACCACCGTTTCCTTCAAGCAGGGACTTACAAAACATGAAGCTCAATCCTGTTGTCTGGCTCATCGCATCGAAGACTGGTGGAATCTGGATAAGTAAGGCATTTCTAATGGAGAATGATGAAGTCCAAGAAGTAGATCTGTTTTTGGATTGACTGCGTATTATCGCTTCAAAGCCTTAATTGTACCAGAAACTTTTTTCGGTTCGAAAGAAACAAGGC
>PJET01000027.1 GCA_002825515.1 Candidatus Thorarchaeota archaeon MP11T_1
ACAACAAGCAGTGGAAACAGCACTGAGAGGAATATGGAGGTGAAACATATGTCTGAAGAAGAATTTCGTTTTCAGGGTGTTTACCCAGCACTCGTGACTCCTTTTGATGAGAATGGCGTGAACGAGAAACAGTACCGTGGACTTATTGACTACGTCATAAAGAGTGGTGCAACTGGAATTGTCCCCTGTGGTACAACTGGTGAATTTACTAGCATGACATTCGCAGAAAAGGTAGAATGCATTCGAATAGCTTGTGATGCTGCAAAAGGTCGAGTTCCTGTCATAGCTGGAACAGGAGCTGCTTATACTGGTGATGTTGTTAAACTGACTAGGAAAGCAGCAGAATTTGGTGCATCAGCAGCTCTAGTTGTTTCACCTTACTTCCTAAAACCATCCGACAAGGAAATCTATGACCATTTCGAGAGAGTTGCCAACAACAGCGACATTCCACTTTTTGTGTATAATATACCTCAGGTTACAGGTGTACCAATTCATTGGACACTGATAGACGGTCTCAGAGACATAGATGGAGTGATCGGATTGAAGGATTCCAGTGGCAATCTTGTGAATCTGACAACGATTCTTGTCAGAAAACCTGAGAACTTTCAGGTTGTCATTGGTCACGATGAAGTGGCATTGCCAGCTCTTGCTTCTGGATGCAATGGTGCAATTCTAGCCAGTGCAAACGTATTTCCTGACAGATACATCAGAATGCAGGCTGCTCTTGCAAATGGCGATTTAAAGGAGGCTCTTATAACCCAGAGAAGCATTCAGAAGATTGTCCGGATATTTGTAAACCACGGAGGAGGTCTTGCAGTCAAGGCTGCACTCAACATGATGGGTGTACCTGTTGGCCTTGCAAAGCTTCCACTCCAGATTGGAGATGCACTAGGATACGAGATGTTAGATGAGATTCGTATATGTCTTGAAGACCTTCAGCTGATTCCACGAGGAGAAGTTACTTTCAAGATGGGTGATCGAACACTTGTAAGCGAAACCTATCCCAAAGCGATTGGTATGGTTCCTAATGTTGTTGAAGATCTCACATTGCTTCATGGTGAGGCTCTATTTGGTGGTGGAACTGATATTGCTCATGTTGACCTAGTCATGGGAATACGTAACGGTCCAATGGGTGCTGCTCTAAAGACCGCAGGAAAAATAGTTGAAGACACGCATCCATCCAACGTCATCAAGAATCTTGAACTCACAACAGTTTTTGCGCCTACTGTTACGATAACGTCCGAGAAGCACAAGAAGATGGTTTATGAGGCTGCTCAGAAGGCTGTAGCTGACGCTGTACGTCGAACCATCACAGACACTATAATCCCTGAGGAACTGGTTCCAGACTTAGTAATTGCAGTGAACGTCTTTGTGCATCCGAGTGCAGCTAATCCAACTCGAGTTCACATTAACAACTTCATCTCTGTAAGACACGCACTTAGGCGTGCGATTGAAGGAAGACAGAGTGTGAAAGAGATTATTGCAAGGAAGGATTCTGCTCGTCATCCGTTTGCATACAATCCCTAGCGATTCTCTATCTTGGTGTTATTGACTCCAATTGACTTTAATCTAGAGAAATTTTTCACACATTCAAACCTTCTTGGCCATTTGTTAAGCCAATGAAAACTTCTATGTAACTGCTGAACAGCGTTGGTGCAGTGTAATCATGTACTTAATTAGCTCTATCGAGAAATTGCAATAGAATGAGTTTTCAAGCCATTAGAACGACTCGATTTATCGAGTTCTCCTATATATACTGGGAAGTGTATCATACTCTCAAGTCTTGCATCCCTCTTAGACTGTCGCACCACCACGCATCCGTCGGAGTTAGAAGCATTGGCCGAAACCTACGTCATCCCAATGAGAAAGATCCCCTCCAGGAAATTGCGTAAGACTGTGAAAATCTTCATGAGGGAGGAGGATGTATCACTCTTTGATGATGCAGGGCAGGAATTCGGAGTTATAATCGAGAAGAATCAACTTGTATTGAAACCAGGAGTATAGTCTTCAAAATGGACTGGAGTGTCCAAATCTCTCTCCCCCCGCCTTGGTTTCGGCCATACCTTCGTTTTTGTATCTAGATAATTAGAGTGGCAAATCTCAGCTGCTCACCGTGTCTTCATAGCACATGCTCAGTCAGGGGTAACCGCTTCACTGATTGGCCACAGATAAAAAGAGTCTATTTCCCCTAAAAGTTGTATGCATTAATGATAAGAAGAGTGGCAAATCTCAGCTTGCTCTTGGCTCTTCATCGCCGAAGCTCAGCCAGGGGTAACCGCCTCACCGAAATGCCACGGGAAGAAAATAGTCGCTTTCTCCTAAAAGTTGTATGCATTCACGACAAAGGAAATGACAAATCATTCATCTTGTACTTTGTATAAACGACCTTTGTTTCTCCTGCTGCTTTTCCCACTTTTTGCGTTCTGAACGAAGGTGGAAAATATGTACATCCTTGTAGATTAGACCTTCCTCTTTCGGTGGTAGACTTCTTTCGATACGTTCTTTTTCAGGTGTATAAATGAGAGAATCGCCAAATTCAGCAACATTGGCGAAGAAACAATAGGCGTAGATGGATCTACGGGCATCAAAATGGGCTGCTTTGAAGTCTGCTGTGACTGGTGTGAATGCTGGGTTGAAAACTATATCAACTGGAGGTTCAAAGTTCTTTAGCTCCACCCTTAGATCCATGTCCAGAAAGTCTCGACATATGACAATTGCAATCCTTCCAAACTCTGTGTCGCAAACAATAGTTCTCCTAGGAAGTATTCCAGTTCCTATTCCCTCTGTGAATCTTTCACCTCTATAGTGAATAATTGCTGGAATGTGCTTCTCCTGGTTCCAAAGGATGCCCTCTGGACCTATGACCACGGAGAGGTTCTGCTTTGTTTCATCGTCATGATATGAACCTGGAATTATGTACATGCTGAAACCCTCTGCTAAGCGAATTATCTCTTCTAGTAATTCCTTATGGTTTAAGTCGATGGTCATTTCCGGGAAGAGTAGAATATTGACGCCTTCTCGGTGAGCGAATTCTATCATGTTTATGATTCTGGATTTTACAGATTCGACTTTATCCTGCTTAAGACCTAGAAAGCCTTTGGCCTTCATCTCAAAGAATTCGTTTAGTATATCACCTGCTTTGGACACTACTATCTGAGCGATGCCAACCCTGCACTCCTTTCTTTGAATACTTGCTTGTTCTTCAAGTAGGTTCTTGTAGATGAGTTCGTATTTTTTCTGACTCGTTTCTTCTCTGACCATTGTTGCTCTTTCGGTGAACTGACGAACTTCCCCTATTCTTGGAGAGAGACTGGTTTCTGTAGGACAAGAAGGAGCGACAATGCCTAATGTGCTTCTAGAGATAGATGGTTCTGTTATTATGTCTAAGGCAGAAACTAGAATACGCTCTTCTTTTTCGACCATATCTAAGCGGCCTAAAATCTCTCTCTCCTTGTGCTTGTGCCCTGATTTGCTGAAGAGTTCAGCCGCTGACTTCAGATATTTAGTTGCGATTTTTAGGAATTTCTTCCTTTTTTCAATATCCAACTCCTCATCCGTTTTGATAAAGTGCCATGTTGCATCGAAATAGGTAGATGTTGCTAGAGCCCAATCAGCTCCGCCATCGTAACCACCTTTCCGATAGGCAGATGCTGCCTTTCTAAGTATCGTCTTGATCTTTGGATAGAGTAGTGCTTTGACATCTGTTTCAGTTGGCTCGTCAAATTTGCATCCGTGTTCTAAAGCCTTACAAAAGGCTGAGTTGCCTGTAGCTAGCAGTTTCAGTTTAGTATCAGTGAAGAGCTTGCTGGCTTTGGTGAATAGGCTTGCTGCTTCTGCGAACTTGTCTGCGTCATCGTAGTTCTCTGCAAGCTCCATGCTTTCCCAAGCTCTGCAGAGGTTGTATACAGCTTCTAATTCCAAACGTTCCGCCTTGATCTTGAATTGAGTGAGAACATCCTTGAACTCAGAAGCCGCTGAAGCAAATCTCTCCGCAGCTGCTAGGTGTTCTCCCTGCTTTCCTAGTATTCGTGCTCTTTCGATATTTGCTCTGCCGGAGCAGTAGTTCATTCTCACCTTGGCTACTTTTTTGAGTTTCTCGATTCTTTCTCTCTCATATCTCTTTTTCAAAGAATTGGAGGGTTCTTCCAGTGATTTTATAGCGCTATCGAAGCTCTTTCTGGTTGCTTCATATCTTTCAAAAGCATCCTCATGTTCTTCCTGCCTACTGAGTTGTTCTGCTTCTTCCTGCATAGCCCAAGCAGAGCAGTAATATGCTTCATAATCAAAGCTTGGCAGTTCTTTCAGAATTTCGCAAGCATTCTCATAGTTTTCTTTAGCCTTTTGGTAATTTGACATCCTGTGAAAGGCTTTAGCCTTCTCAATCATGTTCCATGCACTAGCGTAGTCTATTTTCTCCTCTACTCTCTCTCTCAAAGGTTTGAAGTCAATGGTTCTCAACGACTCTGTATGAGCCTCCTGAGCTTTTTTGTAGTGTTCAGCGGAAGCAATATGATTACCAAGTCGATCTTCTATATGTGCAGCATATTCGTGACCCGCAGCCTCATAGAAATGATATCCCCTATCACGACTCTCCTTGATTACACTTAGGAATGTTTCTTTTGCTTTTCTAAGCGGTTCAATCTTTGTTGTCAAAATACCAAGCTCTTCGTAGAGAAGCCCTAGCCGCATTTGGGAAGCTACGATGCCTGTACGGCTTTCCACTGAATGTTGATTATACTTTCTAGCGGCTTCTATTGCAGCTGATAGATTCTTGATTCTTTCTTTCTCGCTTTCTGCAATGTCTGCGAGAGTCTTGTAGGCTCCATAAGTGGAAGAATACCCAGCAGCTCGAGTCCAATCTCCATCATATTCTTCGCAGAGTTTTTCAGCCTTTCGAGCGTATTGAAGCATTCTCTGGGCGTGTTGATTCCGCTCATCTTTCGTATCAGCGAAAGTAGCTAGTAGAGAAAGTGACCATGTTATTGACTGATATTGCCAAGCAGCTGTTGGTCCGTAATCTGCCTTTTTCAAGGACTCCATGGCATGTTCGATTCCCTTCTCAGCAAAAGACTTCCTCTGAGCAGTAGTGTAAAAACTCCCGCGAGCCAAGTTTGCGTAAGTGAAAGCTGGCATGATTTTTCCAGCATGAAACCAAAATGTGTATGATTCTGCAAATATTCTTCCGGCCTCTTCCATAAGCCAGATGTCTTCGAAAATTCGTTTCTGGATGTGCTCGTATCTTGCTGTATTAAGAGCATTCCAGTTCAACCACCATAGCGAAGATAATATCATGATTTTATTATTTGCTCTCTTTGCGAAAACTATAGCCTTCTCTAATAATCGAAACCCCTTCTCAGTGTATTCTCTCTGTTCTCTATCCTGCTTGATGAAATTAAATCCAAAGAAGCTGTATAAGGTACCAGCCGTAAGGTGGACCATACTAATGAATAGGGGATTGTCACAATCCTCAGTAACCTTTACACTTTCATCACACTTCAATAGAAGTTTCCTGTTGTATTCCTTCCAATTCTCATCCCCTATATAAGGTGCAAGAAACATATGAGCCACACATAGACAAAATTCAGCATACAATGATTCAGCAAGAGATTGAACATTTCCAACATCCTTTGAGAGCTCCCAAGATTCTCCTACAACAGCTATGCTTTCCTGAGAAAGTTGTTGAGCCTCTCGTTTGTCTTCAGTGTGAAGAATTAGGTAGAATGAAACCATGGCAGTACGACTCAAAGTCCGCCCTCGACCCTCTTGATCATTCTCCTTGGCAAAAAGTTCACTTGATTCAATAAAGTGTTCACGAGATTTACTAAGCGCCTTCTTAAGCTCCATATTGGACCCTGCTACAAACCCACTGAAGAAGAAGGCTTCTCCAATGCATTCCAACTCCTCCTGCCTGTTGCCTATCTGTTTATAGAGAGTCGCAGCTTTTCTGAAGGCATCAATAGCATTTCTGGTTTGGTCTATATATTCAGCTGAAGTATCAACTGTTTCTGCAAACTGTGCATAAGCATATCCAAGCTTTTTGTATGCCTCCGCGGCCTCTTTCACCTTCTTCATTTCCAAATAAGACTCTGCCGCCTGTTTGTGAAGCTTAATCATTTCTGTCCAATTGTAGTCCATCTCTTCAACATTTTTTAGCTCTGATAGACTCTCATTTCTTCCCTTTTTCATCATCCAACGAACCTTACCTACTCACCTAGCCGCCTGTATGAAATGCACAAATGAAACACTGTACTGTTTCCTAAAAGTTGTATGCATTAACAATTTATCTTGTACTTTGTATGAACGATCTTTGTTTCTTCTGTTGCTTTTCCCATTTCTTGCGTTCTGAACGAAGCTGGAAAAGGTGTACATCCTTGTGGATTAGACCTTCCTCCTTCGGTGGTAGACTTCTTTCGACACGTTCCTTTTCAGGTGTGTAAATGAGAGAATCACCAAATTCAGCAACATTGGCGAAGAAACAATAGGCATAGATGGATCTGCGGGCATCAAAATGGGCTGCCTTGAAGTCAGCTGTAACAGGTGTGAATGCTGGATTAAACACCAAGTCTACTGGAGGTTCAAAGTTCTTTAGCTCCACCCTCAGATCCATGTCCAGAAAATCCCGACATATGACAATTGCAATCCTTCCAAACTCTGTGTCGCAAACAATAGTTCTCCTAGGAAGTGTTCCAGTTGCTATTTCCTCTTTGAATTTTTCACCTTTATAATGAATAGTAGCTGGAATGTGCTTCTCCTGGTTCCAAAGGATTCCCTCTGGTCCAATGACCACACTTAGGTTCTGCTTTGTAGTATCATCATGGTATGAACCTGGAATTATGTACATACTGTAATCCTTGGCTAGACTGGTTATGGCTTCTAGTAATTCGTTGTAATTGAGGTCGATGGTCATTTCCGGGAAGAGTAGGATGTTGACACCTTCTCTGTGAGCGAATTCTATCGTGCTCTTGACTCTAGTCCTTACTGCTTCGACTTTATCATGCCTTAGACCTAGAAGGCCATCAGCCTTCAACTCATAGAATTCGTTTAGGATATCGCTTGTCTTGGATACTCCTATCTGGGCAATGCCTACCCTACATTCCATTCTCTGGACACTTGAGTGTTCTTCAAGTAAGTTCCTGTAGATGAGCTCGTATTTTCTAGGACTCCTTTCTTCACTGACCATTGTTGCTCTTTCGGTGAACTGACGAACTTCGCCTATTCTTGGAGAGAGGCTGGTTTCTGTAGGACAGGAAGGTGCGACAATGCCTACTGTGCTTCTAGAGATAGATGGCTCTGTTATCGTGTCTAGGGCAGTAACTAGAATACGCTCTTCCTTTTCGACCATGTCTAAGCGTCCTAGTATCTCTCTCTCCTTGTGTTTGTAACCTGATTTACCAAAGAGCTCGGCTGCTGACTTCAGATACTTAGTCGCGATTCTGAGGAGTTTCTTCCTTTTGTCAATATCCAATTCCTCGTCTGTTTTGATCAAATGCCATGTCACATCGAAGTACGTAGATGTTGCTAGAGCCCAGTCTGCTCCGTTATCGTAGCCACCCTTCCGATAAGCAGACGCTGCTTTTCTAAGCATCTTCTTAATCTGAGGGTAGAGTAGTGCTTTGACATCCGTTTCGGTTGACTCGTCAAATTTGCATCCGTATTCCAAAGCCCTGCAAAAGGCTGAGTTGCCTGTAGCGAGCTGCTTCAACTTGGTATCAGCGAAGAGTTTACTAGCTTTGATGAATAGACGTGCCGCTTCTGAAAACTTGTCCGCGTCGTCGTAGTGCTCTGCAAGTTCCATGCTTTCCCAGGCTCTGCAGAGGTTGTATACAGCTTCTAATTCCAGACGTTCCGTCTTGATCTTGAATTGAGTGAGAACATCCTTGAACTCAGAAGCCGCTGAAGCAAATCTCTCCGCAGCTGCTAGGTGTTCTCCCTGCTTTCCTAGTATTCGTGCTCTTTCGATATTTGCTCTACCGGAGCAGTAGTTCATTCTCACCTTGGCTACTTTTTTGAGTTTCTCGATTCTTTCTCTTTCCCATCTCTTTTCCAAAGAAGTGGAGGTTTC
>PJET01000190.1 GCA_002825515.1 Candidatus Thorarchaeota archaeon MP11T_1
ATTACAAGGCACCCGGCGGCCTCATACGAATTACTGCAGAGGAGGTTGAAGGAAAATTGAACGAGATTGTCATTAGCGGCGATTTCTTCATGCTTCCAATGGATGCCATTTCTAATCTTGAGAAAACACTCATAGGTGCAAAGACAGAGAATGGAGATATTTTGAGTAGGGCAAAGGAAGCCTATTCAAAATTCAACATTGAGTCGCCTGGCGTCACTCCTGAAGATATCGAAACTGCTGTGAAGCTAGCCTTTGAGCAAAAATGAGATAACTTCATTTTAATGAGAAGTCGAATCCCTATACATGAAGGTTCGACATTCCATCTCAGGTGATGAAGAACTATCCATAAGGACGTATGAGAGATTTAATCATCACACGGAGAGGAGGCAAAAGTGTTGGTTGAAGATTCTCAGTCAAAAGGATTCTTCGTGAGAGCCCCGGGTCGTGTGTGTCTTTTTGGAGAGCACAGTGACTATCTGGGTCTAGATGTGATTGCTGCAGCAATAGATTTGGTAATTGAAATTATTGCCACTCCACGTGATGATAATTGGATTCATGTAGACTACAGCGACTTAGAGATTGTAGACAAATTCTCATTGGATTCGGAGTTAGAATATCGGAATAAACGAGACTACATCAGGAGCTCATTTAACGTAATGACTAGAAAGGGTTTCAAGCCTAAACATGGATGGAATTTGAGAGTAAGTGGCAACATTCCATTAGCTGCTGGACTATCTAGTTCATCAGCAATGACAGTGGCTGCCATAATGGCAATTGCGAAAATATCTGGGAGAGAGATGTCAAATGAAAATGTTGCTTCGATAGCCTATGACGCAGAGGTTTTAGAGTTTGGAGAGAGTGGTGGAGCTATGGACCATTATGCCTCAGCAGTAGGTGGAATAATTCATGTAAATATGCTGAACAATTATGTCACGCAACTCCCTGCAAAACTCGGATCAATCATCATTGGAGATTCTGGAGAAAAGAAGAAGGACACAGTGGGAAACCTTCGTTACATCCGAACAACTGTCGAGCAAGAGTTTGAAGTAATCGCATCGAAGATTGAATCGTTCGATAGGCGAACTACACAAGTGAATAGAGTCCATGAGCTGAGAAAGAGTAAACCCACAAAGGAGAGAAGTATGGCAGAGGCAGTCCTTCAAAATAGAGACCTCACCTATCGTGCATTGAGATTGTTGCAGGAAGAGAAACCAAATCCAAAACACATTGGTGATATGCTTAGAGAACACCACGAGATATTGAGAGACGCTCTGAATAGATCTACACCAAAGATTGAACGAATGATTGATGCAGCATATTCTGCTGGAGCAAGAGGATGCAAAATCAATGGAAGTGGAGGAGGGGGAACAATGATGGCTTATTGTGATGGGAACGAAGCAGAGATTCTGTCAGCAATCAATGATGTACAGGGAAAAGCATACATTGTAAAAATAGGGACTGGTGCAGCAATAACAAAAGAATAACCTCGAATGTCTTATGTATCCAGATTGAGTCACCAAGTATATTGAAATACCGGCAAGTCTAGTGCACGAGTCAGAAAGATAGAGGTATTTTCATGCAGAATAATAATTTCTCGAAGATACTAGTAGGTGTATCAATAGTCACCATCATCCTTTTTGCACAAATCTCAGGTATCACAGCTGCTAATAACCAAGGTCTTGAGTGGGGTATTGATGTTGGTGATCGGTTTGACTATGATGTCAAGGTAGAATTCCACAATACATCTTTCGACCTATCGATAGATGGTGAAATGTACATGATCATTAATGCACTGAGTGAAATTCCAGATGATGTCACAAGCGGTGGACAATTAGCAATTTTCGGCTTGGGTATCAATAGTTACACAACATACTGGGAAAATGGTACCGTAATGGATAGCGTTTGGCTAAATGAAGCAAATTATGGGAGTCCACTCATTGCATATCCTGTAGGAAATTGGATTTTATTGACTGAGATATTCCAAGATAGCTTGCCTTCTGCTATAATCACTCAGGACGAAACAATACTGAATCACACTGTAGTAGACATTCCAAATCCAGGAAATGTACATAAAATGGTATTTCTGAAGAACTTTGGTATCCCACAATCACAGTTCTATAATGTGACATGGGGTTCAGAAACAACTGTCTTTGTGGAGCTAACATTGACTTCTTGGACAACAGTCGGAGATACCACAACCTCTGGAACCACAGGTACAACTGTTGGAGAAGGTGATAACACACTCCTACTCATTCTAGGTGTAGGAACTGCAGTCGCAATTGTGATTATTGTGATATTAATTATGCGTCGAAGATAGACATGATTATGTAAAGGATAGTCGGCATTAGTCGCCGACTTCCCTACTTTTCATCAATTGATAATCTAAGATGATTCAGCAAGCTCTTTCATTCGGGCTTCGACTATCTCAAGAATCTCTTCTTTGAGTTTACGACCCTCAATGAGAAGTCTTTCAACTTCCTTTGCAGTCTTGCCTACAAAGCTCTTGGTTTTGATGTTACCAAGATTGATTCGTACATTGAGTGCTGCACCTTCAATGGCAGCCATGAGCGCATGGGCAGATACTCCAGCATCTGTGATTGTGTTAATGTTACCCTTCTCTGCTGCAACCCTGGCATGCTGCATTGCACTGAATGAGTGTTGCATTGTAGAAAGAGGAATCTTGGCTGCATGGATAGTGCCTTTCTCAATAATCTCTGCTTTCTCTTTCTTCTGAGCTTCTGTTTCTTCAGGAAGCTTGAATGCATCCATCACAACATCAAAAGCAGCAGAGTCTTTCTCAATCAGATCCATTAGGACTCCACGATCGTACTCTGCAGCATGACGATGCTCTATCATCTTTTCTTTGATACCAGCAAATTTCCTTCCGGAGAGTGAGAGCCCTGTCACCATGCAAACAAGACCAGCACCATAGGAACCTATTGCAGCAGCAACACTTCCTCCGCCTGGAGTCGCACGTGCTCTTCGGACCTCGTTTCCAAACTCGATCATCGACATCTCAGTGAATGTCTTCGTCGTTGGATCGAAACCTCCACCGAGGTAGTAGAGGTCGAGAATCATGGATTCATCAAGTTTCTCAGGCTGGAGGTAGTATCTCAGTGCATCAAGAAGCGCAAAGAGTGGGACCATCCCAACTATCTCAGTTTCAATGACGTTTGCACCAAAACGACGAGCTTCATTACGTACCACCTCTAGTACTTGGTGAATCTTTGTGCGTTTAGGATGTGTAAGATTAAGTGACACCTGCACACAGTTCTTAGCAGGCAAATCAAGACCAATACCTTGAACATTGACGAATCCCCCAGTCAAACCTCGTACTGCGTCCGCACAGACCTTTGCAACCTCTACATTTGTAGTGTTCAGATTGAAATTAATAGCAACCAAGAAATTTCGAGCACCAGTAGCTGTAGCTCCAGCAGTTGGGTGTATCTTATTGGGTCCATAGTCAGGCTCCTTATCAGGGTCTTCTCCAATCAACTGTCTTAAGGCTTCGAACTCGCCCTCACGGATGTTAGGTAGGTCAACTCTATCTGCACGAGTTGCAGACTTGGAATAGAGAAACACTGGAACATTACACTTCTTTGAGAACTCTTCTGCGAACTCCTTTGAGAGCTCAATGCATTCGCCAATTGTAATGCCATGGAGTGGGATAAAGGGCACGACATCAACAGCACCCATTCGTGGATGAGCACCCTCATGTTTGGTCAGGTCAATTTTCTCAACGGCAAGCTCAGCAGCTTTCAGTGCGGCATCTTTGACCTGTTGAGGTTCGCCAATGAACGTAAAGACTGAACGATTATGATCCGGATCAAATTCCACATCTAGAAGCCTAACTCCTTCAACGCTCTTGATAACCTCGGACAGGGCATCAATGATTTTTTTATCTCGTCCTTCGGAAAAGTTGGGGACACACTCAACCACTTTCATAAGATTCACCGGTGCCCGCTCGTCGCGTCCATGTACAAAAGCGTTTGGGCAGGCCTATAATATCTGATTCACGAGAGATACTTCTTGACTTTCTGTACATCTACTTGATACGAATACTCTTCTCGAATCAGTTTGAAACCCATTCTCTCATTTATTGCTAACATTGGCTCATTGGAGGTGGCATTTACTGTTGAAACAAACTTCACCTCAGGATATTCGTGACGGATTTTCAGAAGCATAGCTGCCTTCAACCACTTTCCAAGACCTCTGCCACGAAACTTCTCCTGAACTCCAGTGAGATATTGATGCAAAATTGTGGGAGTGGATGGCTCGTAAACAACATCAGTCAGTCCAGAGATTTCTCCATTCTGCTCTTCCACGACGGCCGTAATCCAAGTTTGTCCTTTCTCTCTTACTTTTTCTTCTCGCGTCCTCCATTCATCAGGTGTGAATATATGATCACCAGTTGTGAGTTCATCACGAGGTGCCTGATTAAACACCTCTGTATAGACATTACAGTAGTCCTCTAGAATTGAATCAGGAATTCTAACATGAAACTCCAAACTCGATGTTGGAGACCGTTGGGGACCCTCTGTCATCCACTGTTCCATAAGGTCCCAGTCAACATCAATCATATTGAGGTGATTTATTCGTACAGCAAGGGCTTCTTTCCCACCAATTTTTTGCATTAGTTCTCTTGAAGCATGATTCAGCAATAAGCCAGTAAACTGGGTCTTATTATTATTCAAAGCATGTTCATATGCTTCAGCGATGAGATTTCGTGCGATACCCTTCCTACGATGATTTTCATGAACTGCAAGATGAATTCGACAAAATTCTTCATTTCCAGGATAGGATGCAGCTTCTTCTTTGTAATGTGAACAACGTAACCATGCAACAAATACATGAGGTTCATCCTTTTTCACGACTTTGAATGCTACGACATTTTGAAATAACAAGCTGTTAACCATATCAGCTTTGACTACTTCTACACTCGGAACTGGTTTTTCTGGAGACAATTCATTCATGGTTTCAATCGTAAATCTATAGAAAGACGCCCAGTCTTCATCACTTGCATTCTCAATGTCAAAGGGATGTATCTCATATTCCAATTGCCTACCACCCTTATATTTGTGGCAATGGAATCTGATGCTTTGAAATAAATCATTCGAGATTGTTTGGTGAAGTTTGAGCCGAATACGCTGATACAACATTCTTCAAGAGCATCGCAATAGTCATGGGTCCTACTCCACCTGGGACTGGAGTGATGCATAGCGCCTTCGTTTTTACATTTTCAAAATCCACATCACCATGGGGTGTGGAAACATCAATCACAACAGAGTCTTTCTTGACCATATCTTCGGTGATGAAGAACGGGTCATCCTCGCCTGTACGCCGACCAATAGCAGTCACAAGTACATCAGCTTGTCTTGTGAATGACGCAAGATCCTTTGTCCGTGAATGGCAGACAGTCACTGTTGCATTTCGGTTCAAAAGAAGCATAATGAGAGGCTTTCCAACAATGTTAGATCTGTTGATAATTACTGCGTGTTTGCCTGAGAGGTCTTTCCATCCAATTCTGTCGAGAATTGTGACGATCCCATGTGGAGTGGCTGCACTGAGGTCCTCCTCACCATAGAAGAGACGGTATACGTTTGTTGGAGAAAAACCATCAACATCCTTCAGAGGATCAATAGCCCCTATGATTGTCTTCTCATCGATGTGATTAGGGAGAGGCAGTTGAACAAGAATCCCATGGACTCTCTTGTCATCATTGAGTTTGGAGAGTAGCTTGAGAAGTTCCTTCTGAGTGGTGGATTCAGGCAGGTCATAGTTTTCAGATAGTATACCAGCTTTGTTTGAGGCTTTGTGTTTCATTTTGACATACATCTTTGAACCTGGATCCTCACCAACGATAATTGTAACGAGTTTGGGAGGAACTTTGTGTTTCTTAATGAGTTGTTCAACCTCATCTTTGACCTCATTCTTCAGACGGTTCGATAGTCTGCGTCCCTTGATGACATGGTCCTCGCAGATTGGTTTTAGTTCATCTTCTTCAGACATTACAATCACCTAGTTAGAAGACTCCACTAATATTGCCATCATCGTCAACATCCATTTCTAAGGCTGCTGGTTCTTCCGGGAGTCCGGGCATGAGATTGATGTCACCCATATACACCACAATGAATCCAGCACCATTACTTACATCAACACCATTAACCTCAACGTCGAAGTGCGAAGGTCGACACCTTAGACTTCTGGTGTCGGACAGACTAAATTGAGTCTTGGCGATACATATAGGGAGTTTTCCATATCCTCGTTTTTCGATGGACCGTATACTTCCACTAGCACCAGTTGTGTAGTCAACATCATCAGCCCCGTAAATCTGCTGTGCCACCTTCAGAATCTTGGTCTTGATTGGATCCTTTAGATTGTATGTATAATTGATACCCTTACTAGTACGATTGTCGATTGCCTCAATGACAGCTTGAGCCACAGCTTTTCCACCCTCACTACCCTTTGTGAAAACCTCTGATACTTCCATCCTCCAATCCTTGCTCTTACAGAACTGACGGAGCAGGTCAATCTCTTCTTCGGTATCGTCAGGAAATCGATTGAGTGCGACAACAGCTGGTACACCGAAATTGTTGACATTCTCTACATGCTTCTCAAGATTCGGAAATCCTTTCTCAAGATCATCACAGCCATGATATTTCAGTGCGCGAATTGTTGTAACGATAACACAAGCATCAACATCAAAGTTACCGGCTCTGGTCACTATATTGAAGAATTTCTCAGCACCCAAATCTGCTCCAAATCCAGCCTCAATCACGACGTAGTCGAACAGTTTCAAGGCGATATCCGTCGCAATGATTGAGCTAGTACCATGAGCAATGTTTGCAAAAGGACCGGTATGAATCATTGCAGGAGTCTCTTCTATCGTTTGAACAAAGTTTGGTTTGAGTGCGTCCCGGAGAATCACAGCCATTGCCTTCTCTGCTCCAATATCTCTCGCGTACATATCCTGGAGTTGTTCAGACCTTCCGACAAGGATGTTTCCTAGACGCGCTTTCAGTTCTTTGTAATCCATTGAGAGACCCAGGATTGCCATGACCTCAGAAGCTGAAGTTATGACAAATTGGTCTTCTCTGGGAAACCCGTCAAATCTCCCGCCTAGACCTACGATCACTTTCCGAAGAGCTCTATCGTTCATATCCACATTTCGCGGCCAGTAGGTCCTCCTGACATCTAGTTCCGGCTGCTTATCGTGGTGGATATAGTTGTCAATCATGGCAGAAAGTAGATTGCCAGCGGCTGAAACAGCTGGGAAATCCCCAGTGAACATCAGATTAATCTGCTCAAATGGAACCACCCGTGATTTTCCACCACCTGCAGCCCCACCCTTGATACCGAAGACTGGACCTAGGGAGGGTTGTCTTAGAGTGACAACAGCCTTATGCCCCAAAGCATTGAATGCCATTGAGAATCCTATAGAGTTGGTCGTCTTACCCTCTCCAGCGGGAGTGGGATTAGTTGCGGTCACAAGTATAAGTCGACCTTTCCGTTTGCCAAGATTCTTTCTTATGTTAAGGTCAATCTTGGCCATATATTTCCCATATACTTCCAAGTACTCTTCATCAATTCCAGCATCTTTGGCTACTTCAATTATAGGTCTCATTTTCTCTCCAACTCACTTATCGATTGTCAATCAAGCAAGTCGTAGCATCACGCATTGATAAACCAAGCTCTCTGGCAAAGCTGGGTTGCGCTGAATATCATACTTAATTTACATCAAGTAAGATTCTAGGTTATGAAAGCACGAGAAGTAGTCACATTTACAGTGATGCTAATCTTGGCTTCTACTGTTTTTTTTACACTTCCAATGGATGTCAAAGCTGAAAGACCAGTTGAGATTTGGCCTACGGAAGGATGGGCAACATCAACCCCTGAAGCTCAGGGAATGGATTCAGTAGCTCTCAGTGACGTCTATACTCACGTTAGAAACTCAGGTGCCAGTATACGGAGTCTTCTTGTTGTACGACACGGGTATCTGATCGCAGAGGAGTACTTCACTCCGGTCCTCTATGATATCAATAGTACACATATTGTA
>PJET01000038.1 GCA_002825515.1 Candidatus Thorarchaeota archaeon MP11T_1
ACAGGTCTTCTTGTACATAACCTTGCCATCTTCTTCATACAGAGTAGCTTCAATAACATGGACTTTGTCATCAGTCAGGAAACATTCAGGACATATCGATTCGGTTTTGTATGGAAGTTCCTTGACTGGGTATCTCTCAACACGATAACGAGAGATTGATCCACCATCTTCATGCTTGACGGGGACTTCGGGGATTCGTTTAATATCTTCATCAGTAGCCATAACAATTCACTCCATGACCACATGGAACCACCACTGAACAGGGTGGCATTCACACGCGGGAGTTGGAAAAAATCAGAATATAAGTTTAATCCGATGTTTCCGAATATGTAGAGTGAGCTACTTTTTACTTATCATCTTCTGAGGTCAGAACATAACCCTCAGTAAATCCGCCACGCGCAAGTAGTTTAGTGTGACGCTGGAGTTCTATAAAAGCAGGATCAGCTTTTCGCAGCCTGAGAAGTGCATCAATAGCCTCCTGGATATCAACTAGTTCTTCAGTATCGCCAGAAAAAAGGAACTCTTTTGCTTCTTCAACTATTTTTTCCCGTAGAAGTACATCAAGCTCATCAGGTCCAGCAACTCGAACTTTAGGATTTCCTCCATTTTCACGGATCAATTCCGGTACTTTGTCTCGTACTAGTTTTTCTTTCAAAGTGATCACCAGTTTTTTTTTACTTCAGAGCAAGAGCAACTTCAACCTGATATTTTGCAGTTGCAAGTAAAGCATCAATAACAAGTGTGATTGCTCCAGGAAGCACTTTTGTCCATGGGGCTTCAGCATCTCGAGGTGTCGACGCAGTCATAGCTGAGAAAGGTAGATACATTACATCTAATGAGTCATCAAAGGAAATTGTTCCCTGCCATTGACCCTCATTATTAATTATTTCATAGGTTGGAAGGAACTTCTTCATTCCCTCAGGAACAATAGCATTCCAGAAAATTGACATTCCGTTGAATTCTCCAGGATTCCCAATTGTTAAGGCGTAAGTGTCCATTGTTGCAGTTGCAGTGACAAGCTTGTATAGGATTCCAATATGACAGTTTAAACATTGATTGAACTCGATTCCATCTCCTGAAGATTCTACATATGCGATTCCGTTCTTCTCGATATTGTCATCATTACAATGAACACAAAGATTCATGCCCCATCGTACTTCAAGATGCTCACTGAATGGCCCTTTTATGAACCTATCTGCAGCTTCTTCAAAAGCGGATTTTACTGCCTCTGTTCCATCTTGATCCATTTTTGTACGGATAGCTTTCCAAACCTCGAGAGGATTTTGCCAAAGCACATTGAAAATCATATCTGCGAGTTTATCAAGAGACCTTTCTTCTAGTGCACTCATCGCAAACACTTCATAAAAGATGGACTAAAGGTTTCAATTAAACATTGGTCAGACCTCCTGATGGTCAAAAGGTTTTAACCTAAGGTTTTTTAACTGAGTCAAGACGTGATACCAGAGAGCAAATAGGTGAGAAAAGGATGGATTGCCAAATCAAATAATCCAGTAGACTATCCCCCTAGTCTGGATTATAGCTTGCTCTCACCTCTGAGATGCTTGGTCACATTTTGCGATTACTCAAACGATTTTCTTGATGGGAGGATATTAACGTGAGTCCATTACCAAAGCGATATGATCCGCAGACCTTAGAAACAGATGTGCTTGACTTTTGGGAAAAGCAGGACATCTACAAGAAGACAATAGAGCTCAGGAACAGAGGACCAAGATGGAATTTCCTTGAGGGGCCTCCCACTACAAATGGCTTCATGCATGTAGGGCACGCACGAGGGCGTGCCATGAAAGATGCACAGCTTCGATATATGACAATGAAAGGATTCAATGTCTGGAGACGTGGTGGATGGGACATGCAGGGACTTCCTGTTGAGCTTGAAGTGGAGAGAAATGAAGGTATAGACCAGAAGGGACTCATAGAATCGAATCTTGGAATGGATGTCTTTGTGCAGAAATGCAAGGAGCTGGTAGATTACTATCTCGAAGGATGGGTGAATGATTCTATAAGACTTGGTCTATGGTTGGATTATCCTTCTGCATATCAGACTCGTAGGGATGATTACATAGAACATGTATGGTACTTACTTAAAATGGCAAATGAGAGAGGTCTTTTGGGGAGAGGGTATAGAGTCAACCCAATGTGCCCTCGCTGTGTTACAGCATTATCAGGACATGAAGTTTCTCAAGGATATCAGACAAAAGAAGACCCTTCAATATACGTGAAATTCAAGCTCGTCGGAAAAGAGAAGGAGTATCTTGTGATATGGACAACAACACCATTCACTTTGATTTCAAATGAGATGGTTTCAGTTCACCCTAATATGACATATGTCAAAGTCGAAGTCGATGATGAGTTATGGTGGCTTGTTGAGGATCTTGTTGAGGAGGTCATGCGAAAGGCAGGAGTAGACTCCTATAAGGTAGTTGATTCTGTAACTGGAAAGGAAATGCTTGGATGGAAATATGAACATCCATTCAGAAACGAGGTGCCATTTCATCAAGAGCATGACGAAGAATACATGCATGCTGTGGTTACAGGAACCCATGTTACAGTCGAAGATGGCACCGGTCTTGTTCATACCGCACCAGGATTTGGACCAGATGACTTCAACGTAGGCCGTGAATTCAATGTACCAGTGTTGGCACCAGTCACTTCTTCTGGCAAATTCACTGAAGAAGTCCCAATGTTCAAGGGAAGGATGGTTTTCGATACAAACCCTGAAGTTCCAAGAATGTTGGAAGAAAAAGGATTACTTGTCCATGAGGAAACAATACTACACGAATATCCTCATTGTTGGAGATGCGACACTCCACTCGTGTATTTAGCAGATAACACCCAATGGTTTCTGAGGATGACTGGAGTCAGAGAGATGCTTGTAGAATCCAATAGGAATGTGGATTGGACTCCTGAATGGGCTGGAAGTGGTCGTTTTGGAGATTGGCTTGCTAACGCTGATGATTGGTGTATCTCACGCTCCAGAGTCTGGGGATCTCCTCTTCCAGTCTGGGTCTGTGATGATTGCCAAGCTGAGGTTGTAGTAGGCTCAAGAAAGGAATTGAAAGAACGAGCCATAAAGTTCCCAGATGAGTTTGAGATGCACAGACCGTGGGTGGATGAAGTCGTTTTGGAATGTGAAAAGTGTGGAGGCGAAATGCATAGAGAAGTGTTTGTGACAGATTGTTGGCTAGACTCCGGAATAGCTCACACTGCAAGTGTTGATTATCTCAAAGATCCATCCTTACACAAAGAGCTGTATCCCTTTGATTTCATAACTGAGGCGGTGGACCAGTCACGCGGGTGGTTCTATAGCCTTCTTTACACTGCAGTGGTCTTGCATGGTAATGCGCCCTTCAAGGCGTGTGTTAGTCAAGAGCATGTTCTAGATGCTGAAGGAGGGAAAATGAGTAAGTCCCGTGGAAATGTAGTTTGGGCAAAGGATGCATTCAACGACATAGGAGCAGACCCCTTCAGAGTGTTTGTCCTGACTCGTTCAGCTTCATGGTCACGAATGAACTATGACCAAAAAGAGATTGACCTCACAAGGAAGAAACTCGATGTTCTTTGGAATGTTGCTCTGTTTGCTGAAACTTACATGGACCTGGACAATTTCAAGTATGATGAACAAAGAATGAGGAAAGCCTTAGAAAAAGCGGATCTAGAGGACAAATGGCTACTCTCACGAGTACAGAGTGTGGTAGAGGAATATCGGGTCAATATGGACAAATACCTCTGGCATCACGCGGGTCGTGTGTTATTGGACTTCATATCAGAAGACCTAAGCAGAGTGTATCTTCCTCTTGTGAAGAAACGAGTCTGGCTTGATAGTGATGATCCCAAGAAAGTGATGGCGTATGATGTCATGTATTATACCCTCCAGACATTCTTGAGATGTTTCAATGTTTTCACACCTTTTTTGGCAGAGAAGTTGCACACTGATTTCCTGGCACGTTTTGCGGCCGGTTTACCCGAGTCAATAAACATGATGTGGATGCCTGAACCAGATGATAGTTTCCTCGACAAAGAATTGGAAGCCACTTTTGAGGTGCTCCAAGAGCTGAGAAGTGCATCAAGTCATGCCAGGAATAAGAAAGGAGTAAAACTACGACATCCAGTAGCCAAAGTGACATTCATAGCGGAGAGCAAAGAAACTGCAAAGAGGGCGGAGAGTCTAACTGAACTTCTCAAGGATGATCTCAATACAAGAGAATTCGAAGTGCTTCTTACTGATGTCATGGCAGAATTCACAACGCTGACGGTAAAACCCAACTATAAGACTCTAGGACCTAAATATAAGGGAATGATGAAGCAGCTGGTATCAGCCCTAGAAAACGTCGATGCAGTCAAACTGAGGACAGAATTGGAGAAAGGGAAAGCTACTGTTACGGTCGATGGGGAAAAGTTGAGCCTGGAACGAGATGATGTAGAGTTTGAGGAAACTCTTCCAGACCACCTTAGCTATGCAGATGATAAGATAGGTAAAGTATACGTAGACGTCACACGCACCAGAGAGTTGGAGGCAGAGGGACTTGTTAGGGATGTCATAAGAAGAGTCCAGGTAATGAGAAAAGAACTCGACTTGAAGGTTGAACAATCCATAGATGTCGTCTTAATGTTTTCAGATGATGATTCAATAGAGCTATCAAAATTGTTTGAAGCTTACTTAGCCAATGAGATACGCGCTGATTCATTGGATATGAGAGGACCAAGTGCTAAACCAAAGTGGAAAGAGTACTCGTATGTCAAAGAATGGGATATAGATGATTTGAAGCTGAAGGTAGGAATGAACCCGAAGTAAATGTCTAGACAGGACTCTTTTCCCGAGTAAGTACCTCAATCATTGTATGGAAAACACTTGCATTATCTTTGATGGATTTAATGGAAACCCATTCATTCGCTCCGTGAACATTGTCACCTTTAGGTCCAAAATCAAACAATTCAGCACCTTCTCCTGCAAAATATCGTGCGTCAGATCCTCCAAAGCCTTCGACCATTCGATAGGATATGCCTTCTTTCTCAAGAGCCCATCTAGCCGCTTTGATTAACCTTGAATTCGGATCACAGTCTACATAACCAACTCCAGAATATACTTGAAGTGAAAATATCTCAACTAGACCTTGTAATGAAGACTCAAAAGCAGCCTTGACTGCTTCACCATCATTTGTCATAGACCGGACATCTACGTATAAAGTCCAGAGGTCATTTTCTTTTGATAGAACATTTGGACAGATGTTAGTGCCCTTATCTGATGGTTTGGTTGGAAAAGTAGCTTGAGAGAGTGCAATTAAAAATCGCATCAAGTCTGTTAGACCTACGTCATAAGACAGCTCAGTACCCGAATTATCAGGATGAATTACGTCCATCTCAATCCAATCTGGGACTACATTACCTTTTAGAAATGCACCGCGAACAGTTTCTAGAACAGCTGTAGGATTAAGGTCAAGATACTTTGATGCAGCAAGCATCGCATGTCTGTCAGCACCAAACCGTAGATAGGCACTGTGTCTCGTATTGGTACCATAGGTATTAGTTTCAATTCGGACTGTTTCCCTTTTTCCAATGATCTTTTCCACTCTTTCTTTGACCTTGATATAAGTAGGAAGTATGTTCCTTCTCCTGTGAATAATGTCTTGACCATTACCATCCGCAATGACAATATAATCAGGAAAGAGACCCTGTTTTGTCAAGTATTCTTTCAATACTCCAGCACCTTGGCGTCCGCCTATTTCTTCATCACCCGAAACTGAGATCATAATTGTGCATGGAAAATCTGACTCAGCAATTTTCTCAGCAAGTAATAGGAGTGAAACAATATTCCCCTTATCATCACAGGTACCTCTACCATAAGCTTTGTCGCCATCAATCTTCAATTTTAAAGGGTCAGAGTCCCATCCCTCTCCGAATGGGACAACATCAAAGTGGGCTAAGAATAGAATCTTGAATTGACCGTGACCACGTCTTGCTAGAGTTGTCAAGTATCCTTCAGATTCTATAATTTCTGTGTGAAAACCAAAATTATTCAGAGTTTTGTTGATGAATTCAGGACATGTTCGAGGTGGCTTCATATCATCATTATTTCTTGTGTCGAAGGCAACAAGAGTTTCTAGAAGTTCAATAGGATCGAGTGTCATCACAATCGGAGGAACAACGCACTAAGAGAGTCAAAAGTCTATCCACTCATGCTATTGAATGAAAGAAAAAGCTGTGACAAGGGACAATCAAATTACTGTCCCTTGCATCTCAAAACCAGCTTAGGTTCGCTTGTAGACCCATCTGTTCCAAGAGGTGAGGCTTGGCAATTCTTCAGGCAATCCTTTCCGTACTCTTATCTCAAGGATGATCTGTTCCTGCAAGTTACCCGGTAAAGGCTCGAATCCACGGAACTCATAACCGAAGAAACTGCGACCAGCTGTTGCACTTCGGAATTCATCTGCAATCCCGATAGTTTCTGCAGTTGGAAGAGTACCTTTCACAGTGACTGTATCTTCCTCACCTTCGATTGTCACTATCTGGCCTCGATGACCTGTGAGGACCTTGATAACTTGCCCTTGTGTATCAGTTGGTGTTTTGATGTCAGTATTCAAGACTGGTTCATAGAGTCCAGGCCTGCCAGTCAGAAAGCCCATATTCAGTCCAGCACTCACCATTGTAGCAACTTCACTGTACCCTGTGTGAGCTGGGTCAGTGTGGACAGTAGCATCGGTGAGTACCACCTTAACACCCATCACGGGTTCTCTTGCTATTGGACCACCTTCAATGAACTCTCTGAATGTTGTTTGCAGATACGAAAAGATGCGGTCGAACCTTTGAACACCACTCATTGCATCGACTAACATTGAGGATTCATAGATATCTAGAATCTTGCGAGCCTCTTTGGCATCCCATCCAGCTTCATCTCGAAGAATAGCTGCACGTTCGCGGTCAGGCATTTCAGCAGTTATCTTTTTCTTCCTGATGAGTTCGACTGTCTTTTCATCAAGAGGTTCAAGGTACATCCGAATCCTATTATGGCCGTTTGGAGATTTGGTATGGAACTCGTCGCCTCGCTCAGTCATCTTTTCACGGTACACAATAATCGGTTCTGAAACTTTGATCTTCACCTGCTCATGGATTCGCTTTGTCAAGATCTCTATCTGTAGTGGGTCAATACCATCAAGACGATATTCGCCAGATTCTTTATCATGAATAAATCTAGCAGTTGGGTCAGCCATAATCCACTTAGATACAACTTCACCAAGTTTGGCAATCTCTTGAGGGTCTATAGGTTTGATGCTGCGACTTACAACAGGTTCACTTACATACTCAATAGCTTCGAAGCCTTTCATATCTGAACCGGGTGTCACAAATGTTTCACCGCTTGGACACATGAAACCGAACACAGAGAATAGGTTTCCCGCAGGCACCTCATCCATGTCAAGAATATCAGTAATCTCTTGGACACCTAATCGCTTGACTTTCGCATTCTGTCTCATATTTACCAGTTGAATCTCCTGACCAGATTTGATTGTTCCAGAGAACACTCTGCCAATCAGTGTGGGTCTCTTGCTCTTTGGATCAATGAAGATTTTTGTGATCATTCCCAACAGAGGTCCGTTTGGATCACAGTCCAAGAGTGCCATACCCTCTGAACTGCTAAGGTCTCCAGACCAAATCCGAGGTATCTTGTATTTCTGAGCATCTTTAGGATTGGGAAGATGCTTTACAATCATCTCAAGGAGTGCATCATCCAACGGGAGATTATCTCGAAGCCAGCGGTCATCGCCTTCATTGTATTTCTCAAAGACCACAGTGGGTTTGATATTCTTCTTTTCTAGTGTCTTCATTGTGAAAGCCCAACCGGTCTTTGCGCTTCCAATAGCAACACTTCCCTCTTGGAAGCTAACTCTCCAGTCCAGTGCATACTCTTTTGGAGCAACCTTCTTTATGAGCTCATTCACTTTTGCGATGATGATGTCTATGCGTTCGTAGACTTTTGCAGGCGGGAGCTTCAATTCGTTAATGAGTCGGTCCACCTTGTTGATGAACAGGACTGGTTTGCAGGCTTCACCACCCACTGCAAGACGAATATTCGTTTCAGTCTGTGTCATTACACCCTCAAGTGCGTCGACAAGAATTACTGCACCATCACTGGCACGTAGCGCTCTTGAAACCTCACCTGTGAATGAGAGGTGTCCAGGAGTGTCGGACAACTGAACGAGATATTCCTCGCCTTCAATTTCGAAGTTAAGCATCACCACTGAGGTGAAGATAGTGATACCTCGCTCTTGCTCTTCTTCATCGCTGTCTGTCATCAGAGCTTGTCCAGCAGCAGCATCACTCATGAGACCAGCCCGACGCATCAGATAGTCGGTTGTTGTGGTCTTTCCATGGTCAATGTGAGCGCTAATCGATATGATTCTCTTGTGCTCGAAATCGTCTGAAAGGATGAGCCTCTTGATTGCATCTGGCTCTTTGATTTTAACCATTAGGATGTCTCCTTATTTCTTAGTTTGTTGTCCCCTCGTGATAATATGCGATAGCATGTCCCCAACTGTCCATTATCACACGAGAGAACTCGTCGGGGACACCAGCAAACTCACTGGTGGCTTGCGCGACCTCGCGTGTGGATGATTAAAAGTATTTCTACAGAGGAACTATCGAAAAGCAACGACCACCATGCGCTCAGAATTTGATTCATATGGAACTCGGGGTAGAGTGTGCTGGCCATAGAACTCAACTTTGGTAAATCCGACTTCGTTAAGCATCTCTCGAATTTCAAGTGCTGTATACATACGAATGTCGTTGTTTGAAAGAGCGTCCTGGTCCATCAATACAATTCGGTCCTCTTCTGTGTCAATGAACATAGCTGGTCGACCTGAAAGGACTCCAGCAGGAGCATCCAACACATGCGGTTCATTCAACAAATATCCACCCTCAAGATGAGTCCATGTCTTCTGGAACCGCGGAAGATTATATGGATTCATGAGGTCCAGCAACAAGCAGCCGCCTTTTTGTAGTGCATGATATGCTCCTTTTAGAACACGCTTGTTTTCTTCATGATTAAAGAATCCAAAACTATGACTTAACATAACTGCTGCTTTGAATTGAGATTCAAAGGACATATCCCTCATGTCACCAGCATAGAAGTTGACTTCAATCTTTTCGTCCTTCGCTCTTTTCCTTGCCGCATCAATCAAGGATTGTGCAATGTCAAAGGCAGTAACCTGGAGACCTCGCTTGGCAAACTCAATTGAATGGTCCCCTGCACCACAAGCAATATCAAGAATCTCACTTCCCTTCTTTAGACCTAGAACCTCCATGATGAAGTTTACAACAAGCCTGTCATATTGTTCGATTCCTTGAAGTGCACGACGATGTCGAATCCTGAAAATCTCAGCCCAAAATTCGTCCCAGCCAAGCTCTACTTTCTCCATTGATCACACTTCCACTCGATGCGGTGGATTGACTTGGATATGAAGATTGTCATAAAGTTCCGAATTCAATTAAAATTCCTAACACACTACAGGATCGCTATAAATCCCAAAATATCAACGGCTCATTATGCAATATATGCGCCTAGCTATGATTGAGGTTATTCAGACCCGTCGATCTTACAGACAATTTAATCCAATTTCACTTATCTCTGAACATGAAAACTTAATTCATCAATTCCGCAAGGCTTATGCCATTCTAAACCCAGTCTAAGCTTGGAGTGAACGATGGGAGAGAGGAGTGAATTGCATCGTTTGTACATCGCAGTGGACCCATCAAAAATAGTACGATGTGGTTGGTGTGGTTCAGTAGAGAGTGAGAAATGGGTACATAATCAAGGTGGTACATTCTGCTCTAGTACATGTCTGAATGCAGCGTCAGCAGATACATCTGGAAGAGTACTATGTGCTTGTATGTTCCTACCTATTCTCGCTTTGATAACAATCGTGCTTGTGGGTGGACTAGAAACTATAGTCTATCTCATCTTATCTTTCGTAGCTGTATCTATCGTGGGGTATGGATACATTCAAGGTAGAAATGCTACTTCTAAGGTCGCAAAAGACTCTAGAAAAACTGAAACTCTTGATGATATATCACTTCTTAAGACTCTGTTGACTCATGTGGAGTGCCCCAACTGCGACGGGAACATTGACCTTGCTGATGTGGGAGAGGACCAGATCTATCATTGTGGATATTGCGGTGCATCAGGAATTATTGAGATTGCTTTTACAGGCAAGAGGTAGAAAGAGAATTTGGAGAGAATCCGCACCTGTCTTCTCCGCCGGGAGGGACGCAGACTCAGTAACAGGAAACTCGAAATGAGCATAACCTGCGGATTCCTTCTCCACCTGAAACGGAGGCGAGTTCTCTAAAAAACCTTTAGGTTATGCGTAAATTTGACTTTTTGAGGAATAATCGACAATTTTTTCGATTTTTCGAAACAGAAATGAAAAATGCGTTTTTGGGAAAGAAAAATTGAGTCTTTCACCATTTTTCACAGAACTATTCAATGTAACATGGTCTTTGTTCACAGAGTTGAAGTCATTCAAGACTTTTGATGCGTAAAATGACTAATGGAAGTTCGAATATTGTGAATAGAGTAATGATTGAAGTTTTGATAAGAGAGTTTCAAAATGAATTCTTGGAGCTAAAAAGTAGTTGGTAGCCCCGCCAGGATTTGAACCTAGGTCCGGTGGGCCAGAACCACCGATGCTGGACCACTACACCACGGGGCTATGAGTGCCTCGAGAGTTGGTCGTGGCATTTTTCTTCTTTTCGGTTGTGAGAATGGAATTGTACCCAAAAACTAGACTGAAAGATTAGATACCCACTTTGAAAATCAATGCATCTCGGAGTACTCTTTGAAACATTCTTAGAAGGTTCTTTCCATCTGTTGCAACAGTATCGAAAACTGGATAGCCCTCAAGGTCCAACATTTGAACCATATAATCAATGGGCAGAGCATTTGGGATGTCTCTCTTGTTCATTGCTACTATAATAGGTAGTGTTGCCATTCGATCTGTACCAAGTGCAATTCTTAACTCCTGCATGGATGCCAAATTCTCATTCATCTGTTCAGGAGTTGAGTCAGCCATGAAGATAATTCCATCACAATCACGGAGAACTTTGATTCTTTGACTTGCATGTCGTCTCTGTCCAGCAACAGTAAAGACATCAAACACAACCCTCTCGCTTGCTGAAACAGGAACAAAGTCAAAGAACGTTGTTCGGCCAAGCTCATCAGATATTTCGATAATTTTTCCTTTTGCCAAAGATCGAACATTAGCAAATAGCCATCTGAGCGCTGTGGTTTTACCCGAGAGTGATGGACCATAGAATACAATCTTGATGTGAACCCTACCTAGTTCATCACGCTTTAGAACATGACCAGGAACAATCTCAGCGGCACTTTGCGGTTTGATACGAGCATATTTTGCATGTTCAGCTGTGACTTTGGGATCAAAACTAACCTCTTCAGAGGAGGCGATTAATGTACCCATGGGTGCCGGGGTGGGTTCAGATTCCACAGGTTCCATTGTGACCATACTGACATCAGCACTAGGTTCCACTGATGGTTCTTCTTCCTCTGGGGGCTTCTTCGAGCGCCCTAGTAATCTGCGAAATACGGACAATCGCCTCTCCAGCATTTACGATGTTGATACTGGTCTTAAATCTTCGGGGGACTTTATCCGCAGTGACCTTTATCAATAGAAAGCCACTGGCATGAATCATCATGACTGTGTTGATTGATCCAGAATTCATCTCTGAAAAATGGCCATCACTCTCCAAGATGACCTATCTGAATAATGCGTCTACCGGGATTCCTCCAACTGATACCATTAATGCAATGAAACAGTATCTGGATAACAGATCCCAAGCTATTGGTAAGTTCGAGGAAGCACTCAGTATGTTCAAGGAGATTCGACAAAACCTTGCGAAACTATTGGGTGGTGATTATAGCCAATACGCCTTTGTGTCAAGTACAAGCGCAGGGATTAACACTATAGCTCATAGTGTTCAATATCCTGAAGGTTCAAATGTTGTCGTATGCGATCTTGAATTTCCAGCCAACTACATTCCTTGGCAGAATGCAAGTAAGCTATATGACTTTGAACTTCGAGTTGTCAAGTCAAAGAATGGGGAAGTTAAACTTGATGGGTTCAGTAATATGGTAGATGAGAACACAAAAGTAATCGCCGTCAGTCAGATTCAGTTTGGTTCAGGATATAGATTAGACCTAGCTGAACTTTCAAAATTAGCCCATGAGAATTCTGGAATAATCTCGGTAGACATCATCCAAGCAGCTGGATGTATTGATACAGATTTATCCAAGTTAGGCGTAGATTTTGCCACAGGACAAGCAGCAAAGTGGATGTTAGGACCTATTGGTGCCGGGTACATCTATGTTGGAAAGACGGTATTGGATGAACTTCACCCCCGATTCATAGGTTGGTGGGGAGTTGAGAATCTAATGGAGTTTGAGTACTCCGAACGCGTTCCATTAAGTGATGCACGGAAATTCCAAGTAGGCTCACCTGCGATGATTGCGTATGTTGGGTTGCTAGAATCACTGAAGACCCTACTTCAGATTTCAGGGTCAAAACGAGAGAGAGTGGCTATGGATAATGCAGAGTATTTACGACAAAGACTCTCAGAAATTAACATTCCATTCTATGATTTTGGTCCAGATCACAATTCAGCCATAGTATCATGCCGACCAAATGATGTGGAGAAACTTCACGAGAGTCTTTTGAATGATGGAGTCTATTGCTCTGTTCGAAACGAGAGATTAAGAATTTCACCACACTTCTACAATAATCGTGGAGAGATTGACAGACTCATCAAGTATCTGGGGTGATTATATGCTTGATCAGATAACAGATTCAATATATTTCATTGTGAGCCGGTCATTCGACTCGAACATCAGCTACATCAAAGCAGACGATCATGAGGTTCTAATCGATACGGGAACGGGTCTTTATGCAGCAGCTCTCGAAAAGGATCTTCAATCACAAGGATCTTCACTCGAAAAAATTACTGATGTTGTACTCACCCACTGCCATATAGATCATATTGGCGGTGTTATTCCACTTTTGGAAAGAGGAACACCCAAGCTATATCTTCACAAAGCTGAGGCTGAGCCTATAAATAATGGAGATATGAGTCAAACACTTGGAGCTACATTCGGAGCAGACCTACCACCTTTCAAAATTGACGTAATGTTAGAGGAAGGGAGCTTGATTGATTTTGGCGACATCAAGTTGAGAGTATTTCACACACCCGGACATTCTGCGGGAAGTATTGTAATGCAAGTTGAGGACACAGGGATTCTCTTCACTGGAGATACATTGTTCCCCGGTGGCAGTTTCGGTAGAGTTGATTTCCCTACGGGTAGTCCTGAGAAACTTGTGGCATCACTTAAACGAATATCGGAGATGGATTTTGAGATTGGTCTTCCGGGACATATGAATGCTATGAAGTATAATGCGAGAAAATCCGCACTCACATCCTATCAAATGGCCAAAAATTGGTTCAGAATTGGGTGAAAAATCAACAAAATTGCATATATATCACCGAGATAATGTTTGGTATTCTACTAAGCAAAGAATATATGAGATAAATCGTTTGAGCGTGAGTGCCGATGGTGGCCATATTAGTGGAAAAGCCGTCGGGATATATGCTCAAAACAACACTTCAGCCATAGTAATGGCTCGAAGCAAAACAAAAATCAAAAAACTATCCATCGGTGGGTGCGGAATACTTGGCAGACTCTTCTCGTGACTTGGACGAACTACTTAAAGAGTTCAAGCCTGAGAAGAAGGCGCGTTTCCAAGCCTTTGATCGGGTAGTCAATGCTCTGAATACACCCAGCCAGTCACTATTTGTTTTGGACAATGATAGTGAAGTGGATACGTTTCAAAGGGAATACAATCAATTCCTTGTATCTACAGGAAGAATGGAAGAGGGAGGAGAACTTCCATATTATATGGTTCGAATTGGCTATGATGGAGATATGCTGGACGATATGTTTCGACTGATAGTTTCTGATGAATCTGAAAACTTCAAACCAGCGTCCCTTGATGTAACCATGCTTTATTCAAAACAAGCAATTTTCCAGCACCTATACCAATTAATTACGAAAAACAAGTACATCATATTCCACATCCCAGAATTCCCTTTGGCATATTATTTCGAAACTGCGGTCGTTGTCGATGTTGAAGACTTATCAGATGTCATGGATCCAACAGTCCATGATGATACAATCATTCGATACCTCAATGACCTCCGTGAACAGGGAACAGAGGAGCATAGGAAGACCTATAGCTTCTTCTATAGAATTAGCACATCTTTGTTAATGGAATTCTCGAACGTTTTTCTTGTTGCCCCAACTGCTGGAATGAATAGACACATGTGTATCACCAGTTGGCGAACTCAGACGCTTCTGCTTGGTTTTAGTCCACTCACTTGGTCATCTGGAAGTTTTCGGGTGTTTGACCTTAGTGGCAGAGATATAGATGCGAGATGGGCATATCCAGCCCCACAGTCGGATGATCCAAGAGTCAAACAGTATACTCGCATTGTACCATTGGAGTAAAAGGATCTACCCTGTAGTTTATTGAGGGAGAAAGCAGATATATAATATATATACAAGTATATACCCATCACTGAATGTATAAAGAATATTTAATAATTGACTAAATAGAGAAGGAATTGACTGACACCTTGACAACTCAACAGGATGCAGTACGGACAGCAAAGGCATTCGTGCCAGGTCATGTAACTGGGATCTTTCGTATCTTTGACGAGTATGATGATCCACTCCGTTGCGGTTCAATGGGTGCGGGATTCTCGGTGACCATCGGAACAGTCACTTCTGTGTCTGTGATGGATCACCCAAAACTAGAGATTACAACTGTATACAACAAACAGAACGTAGATGCAAAAGTCACAAAGACGGTGATACAGAGATTGGCTGAAGAATACGAGAGGACACTCAGAGTTCATGTCGAGCATGATTCCTCTCTTATTATTGGAGCTGGTTTTGGAGCCTCTGGGGCAGGTGCATTGGGCACAGCTCTTGCCTTCAGTCATCTACTTGATAATGATATTGAATATGAAAAGGCTGCAGGGTTCGCACATATTGCAGAGATTACAAACCATACAGGTCTTGGAGATGTACTTGCGCAGACTGTTGGTGGAATTGAGGTAAGACTTCATGCTGGCGGTCCAGGTATTGGCAAGATACGGAGTATTGAATACGAAGACTCGATGCAAGTCGTCCTTGCAGGTTCCTCTGGACTAGAGACCTCTAAAGTTCTTACCAATCCTTCATCAAGAGCCCGAATCAATTCAATTGGCGACACATTGGTATCAAGGATAATAGATGACCCAAGAATTGAAACCCTAGTTGATTGTTCACGCGAATTTTCCGAAAAGATTGGGTTGAGAACCACAAGAGTAGAGCAAGCACTTGCAGATCTTGACGATGCCGGACTTTCCAACTCAAGTATGGTTATGTTAGGTGACTCTGTTTTCTGTTTCTGTAGTGAACCAGAGGAAAAAGTTGCACATGAGATTCTCTTGAAATATTGGAACAATTCTGAAGTCTTTCTGACTAATATTGCCCCGGATGGTGGGAGGTTGCTCAATTGACAAAAATCGAGATTCCGCTAGACCATCCGAGGAGACTTTCACTGGAAACTAGAGAGAGAGTAATTGAGGGACATGAGGCAAATATAGTAGCCACTGCTGGACTCTTGGCTCATGGCAGAGGTGAAGCTTTCGATTATCTGATTGGTGAAAGAACAACTGAGCTTGCGGAGAATGCGATACGGACAGCTGTTGCAGCGATTTTGTCTGCTGAACATCCAGTCATAAGTGTGAATGGTAACGTTTGTTCACTAGTGCCGGAAGATATTGTGAAGCTGTCTCAGATATCGAATGCAACTTTAGAGATTAATTTGTTCTATTATCGTAAAGAGCGAGAAGATGCAATCAAGGCAGCCTTATTTGAAGCAGGTGCAAAAGAAGTCCTAGGTACACATGATCGACCTTCAACCACAATCCCTGAGCTTAGTAGTAATCGTAGAAAAGTGGATCCTGATGGAATTGGAAAAGCTGATGTAATTCTGGTTCCACTCGAAGATGGTGACAGAACTGAAGCATTGAAAGCCATTGGAAAATTTGTAATAACAATCGATTTGAATCCCATGAGCAGAACTGCAATTCATTCCGATATCACCATTGTTGACAACATAACTAGAGCTTTACCGTTGATGGTAAAGCAAGCACAAGAGATGAGGAATATTCCTAAAGATGAACTTCGTGAGATTGTGAAGACTTTTGATAATTCTGAAAATCTTGCCACGTCATTACAAATAATAATGAAACATCTGGAAGGAAATGCCAAGAGTATTCGTGAATTAAGAAGAAAATTCAACCCTGGAGCGAAAAATAAATGAAAATCGTTGTTGTGGGGTCAGGAGCAATTGGAAGCCTATATGGTGCATTCCTGAGTAGACTTGAAGAAACAGAGGTCATTCTGATAGGCCGGAATCCCCATGTATCTGCAATTCAATCTAAAGGCCTTCTGATTAAAGGAGTCCTAGGAGAACATTTCTTCAAACTAAAAGCTATGAGACACGCTTCTGAAGTGGACAAAGCCGATCTTGTAATTATCACAACTAAAACATATGACACGCTCACAGCAGCGAAAAGTGCAAAACATCTCATTGATGGTGGAGCTTCTATACTCTTGATTCAAAATGGTCTCGGGACTGAAGAGCTAGTAGCAAAAGCTCTAGACACCACTAAAGTTCTACGAGCAACAACTTGCATGGGCGCACTTAGGACATCACCGGGAGTTGTAACAGCAACAGGTTGTGGCCTCACAGAGATTGGTTCGAGATATCCTGAGAATTACGAGCTGGTAGAGAATCTTACTGCCATGTTAAAGCAAGTAGGTTTCGATGTACGCTCGAGTGACAATATCGAAGGAGTCGTTTGGACGAAGACTCTAGTGAATTGTGGTATCAACCCTGTAGGAGCATTAACAGGACTATCCAATGGAGAAGTCTACAAAAACAAAGCACTTCGGGGCTTGATTGTCAGACTTGTGGAAGAAGCAGTAAAAGTTGTAAAAGCGTTGGGTATTGAACTCACTACAGAGGATCCTGTTAGATATGCACTTGGAACAGCTAAAGCAACAGGAAACAACATTAACTCAATGCTCCAAGATCTTCGCGCAGGAAAAAGAACTGAGATAGATGCGATAACGGGGGAAATCATCAGATTAGCGAAACAGTATGGTATTGAAACGCCATCAAATGAAGCGGTCTATGCTCTTATCAAAGCACTTGAATCCAAGTATATTGAAGAGGGCATGAAGCTGACTGATATGGATATTCTTGCTGTTGATGACCTTGTTGAAGCCATAACAAGGTGATTATCTTGATTGAGCACACATCCAAGCTTATCAAAGGAAGTCTAAGCAATCTACTAGATGGAAAAACAATAGCACTTGGCATCACTGGGAGTGTAGGGGCAGTTGAATGTGTTGCTCTAGCACGTAGACTAATGCGTCATGGAGCGGAAGTTCAAACAGTAATGAGTGGCATGGCTCAAAGAATTATACACCCGCATCTTATGGAGTGGGCAACTGGCAATCCGGTAATTACCGAACTCACAGGACAAATTGAACATATAACTCTCGCTGGAAAACACAAGGATCACGTTGATTTGTTTCTAATCGCTCCCTCAACAGCCAATACAATTGGCAAAATTGCTAATGGGATAGATGACACGCCCGTTACCACAACGGCTTCATCAGCAATAGGTGCAGGAATTCCCGTGATAATTGTTCCAGCAATGCATGAATCAATGTATGACCATCCTGCAGTCAATGAAAATATTGAGAAGCTAAGGAGAATGGGAATCACTATTGTCACACCTCGGATGGAAGAGGCAAAGGCAAAGATTCCAGAAGTGACAACAATTGTGGATCATGTCTTGAAAGTATTGGGACCAAGAGACCTTGAGGGAAAGCATTTCTTAGTCACAGCAGGACCAACACGAGGATGGATAGACAGGGTTCGATTCGTGACAAATCCATCTACAGGAAAGATGGGTATTGCAGTAGCAAGAGAGTTAATTCGAAGAGGCGCCTCTGTGTGTTTGGTTCTCGGCCCAACGACCGAACATGGTCCCGAGCTCGCAGAAGTGCAGAGAGTTACGACATCTAAGGAGATGCTTGAAACTGTTATGACAGAGCTTGCTGCTCGCAAAGCAGATGGCCTTGTATCTGCAGCAGCGATTCTCGATTATGTCCCCTCTAAGAAAGAAGATAGTAAGATGGCATCAGGTACAGAACGTCTCAATATCGAGTTTATACCCACAAAGAAGATCATCGAAGAAGCAAGGAAAGCGCACAGAGACTTGTTCATTATTGGGTTTAAGGTTGAGTCAGGAGTTACAGATGAGGAACTTGAAAAGAGAGCTAGGAAAAAAATCGAGGCGGGCATTTGCGACATCGTAGTTGCTAATGACGAGCAGAGAAAGGGTGTTGCATTTGGTACAGACACAAATGCAGTTTTGATTGTTGGCGCTAATGGCTATACCAAGAACGTGGAACTTGCACCAAAGATTGTGATTGCGCGTCACATTGTTGATGAAATAGTTGATAGAATGAAATAACGAGTTAAAGAATCTCGAGTAGAGAGTCAGCAATTCTTCTCATATCAACAAAGATCAGACCAATTTGGGCATCTGCCTTGGCTAATACAAGAAGGAGTGCATTTTCTCCAACTGATGTTAGAAGTGTGTAACCTCTTTCGCCTTTGACATAGACTTCCTTGAAGCTTCCACGGTCCAACTCGGTTGTCGCTTTTTCACCAAGTGATAACAAGCCAGCACTTATCGCTGCTACTCGTTCTTGCTCAGTTTCGGGCAAAGCAGATGAAATCATCAAACCATCTGCAGAAACAAGAGCTGCACCTTCGACACCTGGTACTGTTTCGAAATCACGAATAGTTTTGTTGATGCTATCCACACGACTGGACATACTTGCACCCTCTAGGAATCCAAACAAACGCTAGTCTGTGGCTTTCTATAATAACTTATTGTATCTCTAGATTTTCTGATTGCTTCATTATCATGAATAGTTTTAGACACCAAAGTACTCTTTTACATCAGATTTGCCATCCTTTTCTTTTTGTATGGCTTTCTCCTTCTTGTCATGCGGTGTACTATCTCTATTCCACCCTAAACTGTCACCACGTTTTTTCTTCCAATAAATCCATCCACCAATCACAACGATCAATCCACCTCCAAGGATGCCAAGCACAACCCATGGAAACGGTCGAATAAGTATGAACTGATCTATTGAAAGAGTAAGTGTATCATAGCCAGCTTTAGTTGCGATGAAGCTTAGGTCAAATTGGCCAATGTTTGCTTGAGTCCAATCACCTGTTAAGGTTACAATGTAGATTCCGTTGCTAGATTCTTGTGCAGTGACTTGACTAGAGTTTAACCAAATGTCAAGATTTGCTGACTCAACAGGGGTTCCTACAATGTCAGTCAATTCAATAAAGATAGTAACTTGATCACCCGCCCAGATTATTCTCTGATTTAGAGATACACTCTGAAGAGTAATTGAGGGTGCACCACTCCAGTGTACTGCATTCTCGATTGTCGTGTTTTTATTCGACCCAAAGGGGAACGTAGTTGTAAGCGCCAGCTTGCCTGAACCTATTGCTCCAGCAACCATCACTGGATTCGACCCATCGGTGGCAAGCACGGTTAGATTTGCCCATACATCTGAGAAATGTCCAGTATAATTAACAGTAGAACCCAGAGTATTTGGAGAGTTGAGAAGTGGATGTGTTGTATCCATAAAATTGATTGATGTACCAGACCCGATAGCTTCGTAAGAAACAGGCCAAGGCAACCAAGGTATAGACGCTGAAACACCGAAGAAGACTATGGTTCCTCCACTTCGTACATATGCTTCTAGCACACTGCTAGATGATGAGAAACTTGGTCCTAGAATGTCTAAAGTACCGGGTTCAACAAGAACAATATGTCTTAGAGGAAGTAATTGCAGAAATTCTGTGTAGTTAGATACTTCATAATAATCAAAGACGACACTCAAAGATGTCAATGTAGAGGGCAGATATGAGGATGAACCAAGTGCTGCGACAACGCCAATTCCTTGTCCAGGTACATGACTATCGAATGCACTAGTTAGTGGGTTGATAGCTGTAACATGAGGCGAGGTAACTGGCTCATAAAGCCGAACAGAGGGGTCACCAAAGAGAATCTGTTGATTTGCATAGTCTCGAGGGTCACGTCCAATCAGTGGGTCCGAGTAATCTATGGAAGTTGTTGAAAGACCGTTCGAAAGTGCTTCAGATATTGTTGAACCAGCACACAGGGATTGGGTCAGAAGTACTGAAAGCATGCCTGCTGGACGAAAATAGACTGTCCTAGGAGCTGCTGTAACGGCTACAGCGCCGTGTTCCATTAGAATAATAGGCATTTCAGTGCCACCAAGAAGGCAAGCAGTCAGGATTACAATAGGACTACCAATATTTCCTATTGCAGCATCTAAATCATGAGATGATCTTGTCACATGATTTGCTAATTCACCAGGGAATGCGACTGGATTTACAAGACTGTATGCATCAGAGGGACTTTCTCTAGTAGTTAGACTCTCCTCAAAACCATAAGGAGCATCTGCATTCCTCATTGAGAAGTATCCAACTCCGTTGGGCCTATCGGGAGGGTCTCGTGGTAGTTCAGTAAGTGTTCCATGAGTGCTTAGTGACCAAAAAGCAACTTGAGTGTCAAGAGTGGCAAAAACCTCGTTCTGCCCTACATGACTCTCAATCGAAAACCCTACAGCTTCGAGTGCATCAGTTGTGTTCTCGATCTGGTATAGAGTGTTGTAATCGTAGTTATTGTCGATGAATGTATCACCGTCTGTATAGGCATACATACTAACCAGAGAGGTATTTGCTTGGTCCGCAGTCAGGAATAGGAAGCGGTGTAGAAGTCCTCTGTTGATGAGAATAGACGCAAGTGTAGATTTAGCTGAAGGTATCCGACCGGGATTGAAATGAGTCTGTAAAGATCTATCAAAACTATAAGGAAGAAGAGATGCAGGAGAAACAATCACAATCGGTTGGGAATATGTTGAGTTGTAAGCACCTCTTGTTGCCAGAAAAGCTTCAAAACTAGCCTCAGACTCCATCATTGAGAACTTATTCGGGATTCGCTCATCATACCATCCGTTTTCAGCACGATTTTCATATTTATTGATAACATAGATGTTATTGATTTCAGGACCGATCATATATGGAGCCCATGTTTCTTGAGCTCGTGTTGTGAGCTCATTATTGTTCCCACACAGTGAGAATATTGGACTGCCATGAACTGCTGCGGAGAAAGCGGCAGGAGCAAATAACTCGTTTCCATTACCCACTGGAAGAGTGACTACAACATCTCTAGAATCAGAGAGGGAGGTTATCGCTGATGTTACAAGAGGATAACTTTGTAGATTGTTTAAGGTTCCATATGAACTAAGTAGAGTTGCGAGTGTGCTGTCTTGTAGATTGGACGGGTCAACGAGGTAAATATTGGACACATTCAGGCGAGTAAGTGCCCAGTCTGTTTCGTCAGGAATTTGGTCTTCATAAACATAAAGCAGTGGAGCATTTAGAAGAGATGCAAGCACCGCAGCATTTGCGGCAGATTCCATGTAAGATTGGAAATCAACAGGGAGTGCAGATATTGACCATGATAGGTTGATATTGTTTTGTTCTTCATTCGCATTCATCCAAGCAGCAATTATAGTCCAGTCTCCAGGCATCGGATATGGGAGAGCTATGGTTTCTCTGCCCGGATTGGATAGGATACTTCCAGCAGGAGCCCACATTGCTAGTCTACCAGTTGGGTCAATAAGTGCAAGATTGAGGTCAGTAGCTGCATTATCCCATTGGAGAGATACGTTGAACCACTTCGCATTTGCTGGTATCGTGACACTTCGAGTATACCCTGGGTGACAAACTACTTCATTGTCCATAATTGTTGTACCTGCAACATCTCGTGTGATGTTCATTGTCCACGTGCCATCAACAGCTTTAGGTAACCAGAAATTCAGAGGTACTGGAGCCGCTACAAGTCCTACCTGTCTTGAGAAGTAGATTTGATTAAAGACTGAATAGTCCACAAGTTCTCCATTTGGGTCTATGAGTTCATGAGTGAGAATCTCACTGCCAGTCCAATTGAATCTGCCCTCTATCCAAGCAGCCCATGAGGGAGGCGTGAAATTAATGCTTGAAGGAGCTCCATATGTAACAGATCCTCCAAACTCCATTATCTCTGATGCTTGGTTTTGCAAAACGTGAGTAGCACCACCAGTGATTGTTGAGGGTGTTTCAAAATTCTCTTTCAATAATCCAACAACTGCAGTTGAGCTTCCACTCCATGCATTGGCTGCGAGTAATGATGCAATCTCAGCAGCAGTAGAACCTGTAATTCGAGGAAATATTTTGACACCAATATCTTGCTGTAAATGGGACAAATAATCTTCAGAGAAATCGCCAATTGCAATTGCTTGCGTTATTCCACCATCCCCTTCCAGATAATCAGACCAATCTTCTAAGAGCCAAGATTCACTCTCTGAACCTTCACTGTAGATTAAAGGAGAAATATACTGAGTGTCATTGAAATAGAAGACCGATGTCGGAATTGCCGCCATGTACGCAAACTCATCAATATACGAGCTAGGATTTGGGGAAACAAAAGCAACCCTTGTGAGTGGCACTTGATCGGTAGGCACACCACTGAGAATATGGCTTCTGGAAGTAGGATTTAAGGTTGAAAGGACAAAGAATCCAGAGATTGGGCCCAATGTACCCACCATGAGAGCAATAAGAAGGTAAGCGAGTGTTTTTTTCCTAGAGTTAGTCATATGGGGTGCACTCCGATAGAATTCACTATGAAGATGAATTCATAGTAAATAGAGTTTTCCCGTGGAAAACACCAAGCATTCATTTCAATGATTTAGACAATTTATTCATCAGCTTGAAACTCTAGAAGATCCTCGTCGAAATCATCATCTTCGCCCTCTTCTTCCTCTATTTCTTCAGGTAATGCATCTGTTAATTCATCAATTACCCGACGAAGCCTGCGACGTGTACTTTTTGGAACATCCCACATCTTCTGTTCTGCACGTTCGAGAACTTCTCTTGCTATATCGAATATTTCAGATTCGTAATAATTCTGAGCAGCTTCTACAAAGAGCTCAGCTGCTTTCTTCTGATTACCTGATGTTTCAGCAATATCACCAAGAAGAGAGCAAGCATCTGCGATTCCAGATTTATCATCAATCTCTTTGTAGACCTTCAAAGCTTTCTTGATTGTAGTTTCTGCTTCAGTCCAGTCTTCTTTGTCAGCATAGGCAGCGCCCATATCCATTATCACACTTGCAACGCCCTGCTCATTCTCGAGTGATTTGTATGCACGCTGTGCCTTTTTGAAATGGTCCATTGCAGTTTCAAAGCTCCCATGACCCAAGCTTGCCAAAGCTAGACCATAAATTGCATCAGCAGCGCCACTCTCATTCGAAGTTTTTTCGAACATTTCTCTGGCAGATTCGAGTGTGGCAATTGCCTCATCCCATCGTTCCAAGTTAATCCGTGCAACTCCAAGATTGTACATTGTGTCGGAGATGCCAGTTTCATCTTTCAACTCTTGATAGATCTTCAAAGAGTCTTCGAAGCATTTGTGAGCCTCTTCAAATTCTGCTACAGACATGTAGATATTACCAACTGCATTGAACATCTTTGCGGCTGTATCTTTTTCACCAGATTCTAGAAAAGAAACAGCTTGTTCTAGAATTTCAGCCGGATCAACATCTTCGAAATCTTCTTCGCTCATCAGGCTCACCTGAAATCATCATCGTTGGCGTGCTATATCGCTTTTGATTCTTTCTGAACAGCCATATACCTCATACCGAGATATAAAGAGATAGGACTGGTTAAGAAGAGTCCAGCTGATACATCACTACCGAGGCATTAGTAGGACAGGATTCTCAAGTAGCGGTCTTACTGAGTCTTTAACGAAGAACTGCTCATCGCCTACTTGTACCTCAAGTAATTTCCTCAACTCAAATCTGCGAAGGTAGCCAACAGCTTGTTCACGTTCTAAGTTCAAATCCTTCATCAGCTTATTCAGACCTTTCTTGTCACCACTGTATTCAGCAAATTTTGAGAAAACAGAACTCCATTGCATCATAACCAGATATAGGAGCGTTCGTAGCATACTGTCGACATTGTCTCCTGTCTTAGCTGAAACAGGAAAGACTGGAAGACCAGCAAGAAATCGAAGTTTCTTCCGAAGCTGATCGATAGGTCTAGATTCTTGGAGGTCCTGCTTATTGGCTGCTACTACACATGGTACACCTGGTAGGAAGAAAGCAATCTCTCTGAAGAATAGTTTAGCGCGGGCGTCTGATTCAGGGTCTACAGAGTCAACAACAAAAATGATTCCATCTGCTCCTTCACTGAGTATCTTTCGCATAGTACGAAATCGAAGTAGTCCTGGAGTACCGAACATGAAGACAATCAATCCATCTACATTTGCTAGGCCATGGTCCATAGCAATGGTAGTACCCCTACGCTCAACATTGATACACGCACCATTAGTAATGTGATGAATCATCTTGCTTTTGCCAGCCTCATAGGGACCTGTCACGACAATCTTCATGCGACTACCAAATCCTGATTCCGTTTCAGTGTATTTCCAGTATTCTGATGCTCATTATAAGGTTTGTAGTGCTATTATTGGTGTGATATAAACAGGCGCCAGAGGTTGCTAGTGGTTGATACATTCCTTCTACTTGGGTATATGAAGAGACCGTCCGCTCGCAACGGCAGTCCTCAAACAAGGGTCCCATGGGCTTACCAAGTTATCATAGGAACTCGGTCTCAATATACTGAACATCTTGTGCAAGTCTTGCACAAGGTGATCCTTTGGATTTCACGACTTCGCCAACAGGCCAACAGGGCAGACTCTTCTCCTTCAGGAATTCACGAAACCCTTCCTCTTTGTTGGTATCCAAGAACACAAGCATTCCACCTGCGGTTTCAGCACCATACCCAGTTGAGAGTTTATGACCAAAGAACTCTGCAAGCTTAAGGGTCCCACGAATAACAGGAATCTGATTGATGACCACATCAACACCACTTAAGGAGCTGACATTTCCAGCATGCCCGAGAAGACCGAATCCTGTCACATCAGTAGCAGCATTCACTCCAATCTCTTGCATTGCTTGAGCAACTTCAAGATTGCTGAACGTCATCACTCTTACAGCTATTTCCTGCATCCGTTTCAGGTCCGATTCCTTGAATTTTGACAAGAGAACATCACGTTTCTCATCTTTGAGGTCTCTATACGATCTCATCGCAGGTTGTATCCCAAGTGGTTTTGTCAGAAGAATCACATCACCAACCTTGGCACCATGCGAATAGACAATATCACGTGGATGGGCAACACCAAGTGCAATCCCTCCGAAGACTGGACAAGGATTGGTGATGGTCTGACCACCGGAAAGCTTTGCTCCATGACGTTCCATGAAACTCTTCATTCCTTTGAGGACCTGCACAACAATCTCCTGAGGCAGATCCGTCGGATATGCTAAGAATGCCTGCAGTGATAGAATCTTAGTGACACCCATTGCAAAGACATCGTTTGTAGCATTGCAAGCCACAATCTCACCTTGTATGAAAGGATCATCATGAATGGGTGTAAAGACATCCACATTTTCTACGATAGCTACATCTTCGTTGATAACGCGGACCACAGCGTCATCACCTATTTCTTGAGTTGCAGTGGAACCTGCAGGAAGCAGGTTAGCTACCTGTAGAAGACGAGTGAGATCATCCTGTGCGACCTTGCAGCTTCAGCCATGAGAATTTACCATTGCAGTTAGTCGTACTTCCTGCACTCGGTGACTCATCCTCCTGAATTTTTTAGGGCAATTCTGCCCAGTTCACATTTGTAGGAAGCGAGTAATAAGATTCTGGGTCAGGCTCACTTCACAAGCCTTATAGCCAATATCATGAAGCGATGCACATACTATGAGAGAGTGAAGAGAGTTGGATATCAAGAAGGTTTCTGAAAACATCCACGAAATTCCAAAAAACACGCAAGAATGTATGAAAGTCCCAGTTACAATATTTGCATCTGATGATCTTGTACGTAAAATGAAGCAAGATGCAACCTTCCAACAAGCAGCAAATGCAGCATGTCTACCAGGTATTTACAAACACAGTATTGTTCTGCCGGATGGTCATCAAGGCTATGGATTTCCAATCGGTGGAGTTGCAGCAATGGACTATGAGTCAGGTGTGATCTCTCCTGGTGGCGTTGGTTATGACATCAATTGTGGTGTGCGCGTACTAAGGACCAATCTGGATGAGAAGGATGTGCGACCTAATCTTAGAGCCCTCATTGACCAGCTCTTTGAAGATGTGCCAACTGGTGTAGGCAAACAAGGGAAGATTGACCTAAGAAATCATCGAGGAGTAGATGATGTTCTAGCAAATGGGGCAAGTTGGGCAGTGGAACAAGGATATGGTTGGGAGGATGATCTTGCTCATCAAGAGGCCAATGGAAAACTCGATATTGCCAACCCTTCAGATGTTCCTGATTCTGCGAAAAACAGGGGCCTCAAACAAAGTGGCACTCTCGGATCCGGAAACCACTTTCTTGAGATTCAAGTGGTTGACGACATCTATGATGAAGCAGCAGCCAAATTAATGGGCATCACTCGAAAGAAACAGATAATGGTGATGATACATAGTGGGTCTCGAGGGCTCGGTCATCAGGTTTGTTCGGAATACATCAAAATAATGACACATGCAATGAGAAAATACAACATTAATGTACCAGACCGTGAACTCTGTAGTGCTCCCACAACTTCACAGGAAGGACAAGCATATCTAGGTGCAATGAGTGCAGCAGCAAACTATGCGTTCGCAAATCGCCAAGCAATGATGCATTGGACAAGAGAGGCATTTGCGAAGGTGATGGGTAACTCTCCGGAAGATCTAGATATGGGATTAATTTACGACGTTGCTCATAATATGGGAAAGGTTGAAACACACGATATTAATGGCAAGAAGACTAAGGTTGTTGTTCATAGAAAAGGCGCAACTCGAGCATTTCCACCCGGACATCCTGAAGTCCCATTGAAATATCGAGATGTGGGACAACCAGTTATCATACCTGGGACTATGGGTACTGCATCTTACATCCTCATAGGAAACCAAAAGGCAATGGACCTGACCTGGGGTTCAACTGCTCATGGTGCAGGACGTTTCATGAGTCGTGCAAAGGCAAAGAAACGGTTCTTTGGAAAAGAAGTCCAAGAGGACCTTGCACAAGATGGAATTATCGTGAGAGCAACGAAAGGCATAGTAATTGCGGAAGAAGCACCAGGAGCCTACAAGGACGTCGATGAAGTAGTAAAAGTATCCGATGCTGTTGGCATAGCAACAAAAGCTGTAAGATTACGCCCCATCGGAGTCATCAAAGGTTGAGCCTTTTGATCTTTCTCGGGCGGCAATATCTACTAAAACAAGAGCAATTCCCAATAGAATCACAAGAAATCCGATTATGGTTGTTGGTCCCGGAATCTGCAAGAAAATCAGTGCAGCAAGAATTGCAGCGCCTATAGGTTCCCCAAGCACAGCTGATGAAACCACATAAGCTGGCACCTTTGTTAGTAAGTAATTATTGACAGAATGGCCAAGGACAGTTGGAAAGATGGCTAGAGCTATGAAAATAGCAACTTCAGTAGGTTCGAAAACTAGTATATTCAAATTAAATGTAACACAAATGGGTATTGTAGAAAGTGCAGCTATAAAATAGATTATTGTAGTGTAAACGGTAATTGGCATATCTTTTGCAAATCGCCGACCCCCGATGAAATACAAAGCAAGGAAGAATGCTCCTGAAAGAGCAAGAAGGTCTCCGCTCAATGCCAAGACTCCACTTCCTCCAAAATCGCCCCAAGCCAGGAAGATTGCACCAGCCAATGCAATAAGGATTCCAGCCCAGGATTTTCTTCGCAAAGATTCTCCCAGAAATAGACTTGAGAGAATTGCAGTGAAGATAGGAGATGAATCAACTAAGACTACACTTGCTGCAACGGTTGTCATAGTGAGTGATTGAAACCATGTGCAAAAATGGAGAGACAATGTTATCCCGATTGCTGCAAGCCAGTAATAATTCTCCTTTGTAACTGCCTTCTTTAACGATTCAAAATCACCTCTTAAGGCTCCTATCGAAGCCATGAAAATCGCCCCGTATAATGTTCTCCAAAAGACAATCACAAAAGGATGAGAAGTACTGAAGAGGATGAGAATACTTGCACTTGATACCATTGTAACTGACAAAATCAATAATGGAATGATTTGGCGTCTACTACTTGATGAATCAATTAGTGATTCGGCCATCATCTTACACCGTTACCTGATGACCACCTGATCCACAACCAAGGCATTTCAGACCATCTTCAAGTGCTTCCGCAACTTGAGCATCACAAACAGGACACTTCTGTACTATCAAGTTCTCAAGATTATGATTTCGAAGTATTTTTTCAACATCCTTAAGGGTGTTGTATTCAATGAGTATTTTGCCATCAGCTCCACGAACCATTTTGGATAGAGCCTCAACTTCGCCATGGAAGAACATCAAAACTGGTTTTACAAGTTCAATTGCTAGCATGATTTCCATTCCAACACCTAGCGAAGGATTTGATACTTCAGCAATTATGAAGTCGGACATTCGTAAATTATGTACATCACGCCTATAGATTTCTTCTGGCTCAGCAGGACCTAAGAATTGAGGAGCGAAAACAGCAAGCCCCAAGTCTTCGAGAATGGTTGAAACTTGCGTACAAAAATCATCTTTTCGTGCAGATTTTTTGATAATTGGAGCTGATAGATAGACTAGAACCATTGTGGGACCTCTGTTATTGTTATCTCTAGCATTAATCTTCAGGAATTTCAGATTCAGTTGCTGAACCTATTTCAGATATAGATGGAACGGAACCATCATCAACAAGAATTTCATATTTTCCAGAACGGCCAAGGGAAAGCTGGATTTGACCTCTCCACTCTTTTGCCCACCCGTCAACGATCTTTATTACTTTCCCTGCAGAAAGATCAGAGCCTTCACCGAATCCCCAAAGAGACAAAATAGTAGATCCTGTGTCATCAGCCACAAGGACCTCAGTCAGTTGAGTTTTTCTCCCCGTTCGTGTATTAATCATCTTAGGTGGTGCCACCGATACAATGCGAACAACCAGGTCCGTGACATTCTTCTCGGGTTCGACTTCTGATAATTTCAAGCAGATTCCCTCAATGTAGCTGCAACATACATCCAAATCAGTCTTTCCGCTTATTCAAACTAGTCTTCTTTCTTCTCTTCTTCGTCTAGGGCGAGTAACCGATCGAGCTCAGCCAATGTTTCACCATTAAGTGGAAGATATGAGTCATCTTCTGCATTATTCGCTTCTTTTTGAGTGGATGCAGTACCACCTACTGAACGGTCTAGGGGACCTAAAATTGTTTCAAGTTCTTCAAGTGACTCGGCATCAATCTCTTCTGTATGCTCAGGTTCATGTTCAAGGGGAATGGCTTCATCACTCCCAATGGCTTGAAGTGCTATGTCTATCTCTTCTTCTGATGCTTGTTCAATCTCTGTTACTATAATATCATCAAAATCATCAGTTTCAAGAGCCTCAAATATTATGTCTTTGGCCATCTTTATTGCGTCTGTATTCTCTTCAATTACAAGTTCTGGAGGTGAAACATCAATAGCAACCTCAGGCATTTCAGGTTCAAACTCTATTGACAATGGTTCAGACCCCGGCGCTGGTATGTCGTCTTCTATTAGAGCATGTTCAACCGCAATCTCGTCCATAGGTTCAGTAGCTGGTTCAGGTTCAGCTGGAATCTCCTCTTTTAGTTCAGCGCCAAATACTGATTCCATCACGGGTTCAGAGTCAATTTGAATTTCTACCTCTCCTTTACCTTCAATGACATCCGATGTATGAACAAAGTGCTGCTCAGAAACATCCGATATTGCTTGGACTTCTTCCTCTATCATAGCCTCTTCTGTGACTTCTATATCTTCTTCAATAATCTCATAATCATCAAGGTTTTCGATTACATGACCTTCTTCATCTACAAAGACCTCTTCAATGACTTCAACTGTTTCATATTCCTCTTCTTCAATCGCTTCCTCTTCGTCCTCGACAGCCGCCTCTCCGATTTCTGCTATTTCTTCAGCATCAACTCCAGCTATCGCTTCCTCTGTAGCTGCATCAGTGAATTTCAATAGCTCAGAAGCAGGGAGATCAGGAAGCGCAACACCAACATATTGTGCTGCTGCTGTCATCAAGATGCGCAGCATCTCATCTCTTCGGTCTTTGTCAATTGCTACCATTGGATAGGTTGGAATCCCAAGTATTTTCTGGACAACTTCAGGTTTCATAGCATTTGGTTTGTCCTGCTTGTTCGCCATAGCAAAGACTGGAACTTTTGGAGCATCTCGCTTTATTAGTTTGAGAATATCCTTGCTAATGATTACATTTCTTAGAGTTGAATCACACACTAAGAAGATTACATCCGCCCCATGGAAGTAGAAACGCCATAGAGTTCGAAAGCGTTCCTGGCCAGCAAAGTCCCATAAGACCAGTGAGTAGTTCCCAAAGCGTATGTTCTCAACTGTTTCAAGATTTAATGCGATTGTTGGAACATATTGGAGAGGAGGCGTGTCTCCCAGAAGGAGATGTAGCGTAGTTGTCTTGCCAACACCACCCTCTCCCACCAGAGCAATCTTGAGTCTCGTTGTAACAGAAGGTTCTATTAGAGCCTCATAATTCTTGATTGCGCCTTCAATTCCAAGCTTTTTGAAGGTCGTTCTTAGTGCCTTTAAAGCTAGGTCTATTTTTTCATAGGTATTTGCTTCATCTTCACCCTTATCGGTTACAAAGACAAGAACGGAATCTTCAATCCAGTCTTTTCCAAGAAACTTGTGATCTCCAATAATCAATGGTAATTCTGAAACTTGACCGTGGTCCGTTCTTAGTTCCTCCCTCGTGGATATGAACTCGTTCAATGCATCTTCTTTTACCCAAACTGGCCAGTATTGGGTTGTGGCAATTATTTGCCGTGTTGATATGCGAACGAGGAAGGTATTGTGAATCACTTCATCATCACCAGGTCCAATCAGAGAAAGACGCCAGGTTTCTGATTCATTCTTGTCAGTAAGTTATCCTTTGGGTATAGATTAAGCTGTGCTGTGTGTATATTTTGATATTCTGTGTATCTATCAATGCCCTTCCTGAGAAAAATGTTGGAGCGGTTGGTCCGCCAAAGCGAACCTTCCGCATCCGTGGAGCTCTTCCTAACAGGATGCATGGAAAAAATTACATGCGCAAGACATGCCCAACATGGGGCAATAGGGACCTAGAACTCACTTTGGGACCGTGTTTGCTGCGAGTTCCTTGTTTCTTTCGAAACATGACGGGGGAAGTCCATGCAACCCTGTCATGAAGGTTCATTAGCTAGAGAGGCAAAATTCCATAAGAAGCTTTCTGGGTTTTTGATGACTAAGTCATAATCGATTTTCACATAAATAATCGGTAATCATCTAAAACGAATTGGAAAAATCTTAGTAGTGCAAGAATTGAACTTTGCATAGATAATTCTACTAAAACAGACTAAAGACCAAACACTCTGAATATTTTAGAAAAGAACTTTCGGTTATCGTGGAAAGTTGTCTCTGAGTAAACGCAGATGATGATGCACCATCTCCATCTGCTTGGGGTCATCAGGGGTCTTCTCAAGATCTGTCACAAGTGTCTGAAGGAAGTACTCTGGGAAGAAGAGCCTGACTCTAATGTCATTCAGTAGAAACAACCATTTATCGTAGTCTCCAGATCCGCCTTTTCGTCTCTTTTCAGATATAATCCTGAACTTCTTAAGTGTCTGAATAGCAGACTTCAATTCCTTAGGAGGAATAGCGAGTGTTGCTTCTAGTTCTGAAATATTGACTGGTCTTCTTCTTAGCTCGCTTAGAGTGTCGTAGCAGTCTGGATCTGCAAGCACCTGAGCTACAGATACAGTGTCCTCTGGTGTTTTTTGCCATTCTGTCAGGAATTCTAAAACTTCAGACTTGTATTCAGCAGCAAGCTCTGGGTCCAATACACTACCAGCTGCTTCCATGGCTATTAGTGGTGGAGCACGGAAAACCTCAAGGTCTTTAATCATGAAAACACAGGTTCTTCCAATCTCATCCACCCACTCGGTTTTAACAAGACCAAGTTCTTCAAATGGTGCTATGACTGAGTCTACACTCACACTTGGCAATCCAGTGACCATTTTAAGCCATTCTTCGAGCTCTTCCTTAGAGATGCCTCCTTTCCAGAGCTTGGGAAAGACAGCGCGAGAAACCTCATCTGAGAAGAGTCGTGCAAGACGTGACTCATCTGTCATACCTGCAAGTCTAATGATTCGACGGTAAGTATTGTCAAGCTCAGTTTGCAGTTCAGCATCAGTCATGGCAACGACTGCATTTGTGAGTGGTGTGACAACTGAGGTAATAGCAGCCTCGTAGGTCTTTGGATCTTCTGAAGGCGTTAGAAGGAGGGAAACGCAATATTGTTCTTCTTCTCTCACAACACCTGTATAGTAGGAAGCTACACCGTATTCTTCTCCACCTATCCTAACACTTAGTGATGAAAATCCAGCAGTGGCATCTCCCATAGCATGTGATGTGAAGATACGCATGATCTCAGTGTTTAGATCTTCCCTATAATAGTCCGCAAAGTCCGCAGGAACTTTCGCCTTTAAGACAGCGCCTATCTTTGAGTCCCAATCTATGAGCAGCATCGCAACGGGCATTTTTCTTCTCTCCGGGTCCCTGGAGTAAGGTTAGATAAAGCCAGATTGATTTACGATGCAGGGCGCCAGCCTAAAAAACCTTGTCTTATTTGGCTCCGACTATTAGAAATTTCGACCTGTTCAGCGCTTTTTAGATAAGAGATTTACTATAAAAAGAAGATTCTATTTGCCCATTATCAGTTTATCAGTAATAATATCGTAGATTTCATCAACAACATGATCAAGTGGTTTTGTTGCGTCAATCACTTCAAAGTTCCCACTATCGTTCTCAGCTATTTCAAGATACGCCTGACGAACTTTGACCAGACGGTCCAGTTTTTCAAATTGAAGATTGGCTATTCCAGTTCGTCCAGTAGCGCGCTTCAATCCAATCTCAGCAGGAACATCAAGAATGAAAACGATGTCTGGTTCAGGAGCGGAGATTTCTTCACGATTCCTTCGGAGAATTTCTCTCCAATGTAGATCCATGACTGCAGATTGATATGCCCCAGTTGCGAAAAAGTATCTGTCCAACAGAACAACCTTTCCACCTTCCAACGCTGGTCTTATTCGGTTGGCAATATGCCACTCACGGTCTCGTATGAATAGCTCAAGTTCCTCCTCTGGCGTGAATTCTCCGCGTGGAGACCTCTCTCTCATCTCTTTTCCCCATGGACTCTCGTTTGTTGGTTCTCTAAGATAGACCACATCATATCCTACTGACTCCAGTTTCAGTTTCAACTCTTTACAGGCACAGGTCTTTCCCGAACCATCGATTCCCTCAACAACAAAGAGAAAACCATTGTATTCCTTTTGAGTCATTTCGGTCAAGTAGGAGTTCTCCTAAATCACGAACAAGATTTCTCAAACTCGAACTCGTATTAGATGCTTCGGTTGGTCCAAGAAAAAGAAGGTTTAA
>PJET01000191.1 GCA_002825515.1 Candidatus Thorarchaeota archaeon MP11T_1
TAATGCGTATATTCATAATCACAATGATATCAAGCGAGTCTGGGTTAATCTTACAGCGAATCATGATATGTATGAACTCCTCATTAGCGATAACGGTCCTGGTATTCCTGAGAATGTCAGGAGCAATCTGCCCAAACCTGGAAGTCGCTTTGGAATAGGTCTTCATCTGACCTATCACATTGTTGAGAAATATGGTGGAGCAATAGAGATTTCTGATAGAGTTGTGGGTGACTCAAGTCAAGGCACAACAATTAAGATTGTTTTTCCAATTTTGTCAAAGAGTTTTTAGATGTCACAGACAAATCACATCTTCTTACAAACCACTTCACCTTCTCGAAATCTCTGATATAGAGTGGAATCAACTATTGAAAGTATTACAATGGCTTGTTGATGAGTCTTTACCACAAAATAACCAAGATGGAGTTCCAATCTCAACTCATTTCATTCTAAGAACTGCAGCTTTTCTATGATTGGTCTGTGTTACATATCTGTTTGAATTCAGAAAGGCCAAGTTCAAGCTGACGAATCATAGTGTCGATTTCACAATGTACCCCATAGACAAGCATAGTTTTTTCATGTTTTTTCATAATTACGGACTACATCAGTAAAAACCGAGAATCATCGCAATGGTAAGGAAAGTTCTGTTATTTCGGAACCTAATAGATAACATACCTAAGAACATTGGACTTTACTCAGTAGGAATCATGTTTCTTCTTATGTTTCGTTTCACATTTGATCTGTTACAGATCCTGATTGGACTACTTGCCTTTCTGGTTTCTTATTCCTCAATTTATGTGCTAAACGACTTATTTGATGCTGAAGAAGACAAGATGGATGAAAGAAAAGCTGTGAGAAAACCAATAGCCTTGGGAGTTGTCAGTAAAAGGGAGGCTCAAATTACTACCATTTCAATTCTGATTTTGGGTCTTCTACTCTCCATTCTCCTTAACCTGTTATTCTTCTGTGTCGTTGGTTCATTAGTTCTCATCAACCTCATATACTCTATTTCGTTGACAAGCATCTGGAAGCAGAGCCTAGAAGATGTACCCCCAAAAAGCTTGAAGCACACGAATCTTGGACTGCCTTTAGTTCTTCTCATGCAAATTCTGAAGATTTTTCTTCCGTGGACATTTAGCAGTCATGTGATACAATTCCCTATTCTTTTTGCAATTGGATTTTCTTTCATCTATGCGATTCTCTTCAGAGGTTACAAAGAATATCGAACAATCGGAGAATCCGTCATGCATGCACCGTTCTCCTTTGGATTTGCGAGTGCCTTTTTTATATCCTCAATGAGTCTGTACCCTGAACCATTAATTCAAGGATTACTTGTGATTTACATACTTGCAGGAATTGTGTTTTTCCGGAATTCATACCTTACTGATAGGAGGGTCCTGCTACTGAGTCCAGTTTACATCCTTCTTGGAATCATCATTCTTTTCATCTTGATAACAAGCATGTAGGTGCATTAGAATCCGAAAAGCATCATCTTTTAATACAGGATTGACCCCTTACTCAGTTCCAAGTGGTGATTTGTGTGGTATATTGTCAACATTGCGGTCAACAAAACGATGACAATGCTGAGTTTTGTGCTCAGTGTGGTGCAGCACTACAGGCAATTGAAAGGCCAAGAGAAGTAAGAACAGACGCCAGAAGACCTGGAGAGCCTAAAGACGATGAATGCTTTGGACTTCCAAATGGTGATGCCATCTGTGGAGTCATTTTTGGAGGAATAATCATCATATCTGGACTGTCTTGGATACTTGGTTGGGACTTCACAACTCTGTGGGAAACAGCGATTGGTCCTTATCTAGTCATAACCTTTGGTGCATTGATTATTTTAGGTGCTATTTACAGCTCAACCCGTAAGAAACGGCGATACCAATAGTCTGAGAGAGGATCAATTCAAAATCTTGACACGGGTCAAAAGAGTACGTTTCATGTATGAGCGTATCGATAATAGAGGATTCAAAATATTCCTTTTCTTCAGGATAAAGGATGATTGCAGGTCTTATCATCACATTGCATGCATACCCTCTCATGTTCACCCTTTGACATCACGATTCTGTTGAGAATCCACAGAAGAATGACACAAAGGATGTAGAGATCCACAGTGAGATTTTCCGCGATTCTATTTGCTCCTACAAGAAGAAGGAACGCTCCAAAAACAAAAATGACATTCAGAGCAAAACGGAAAAATCCTCTCTTAATTGAAACTAATCTGTAAAGCTGATGTTGAATAAGTCCAATGAGTACTCCTGAGAAGCCTATCCAAAATACTAGTAGTTCGTTGATGAACGAAATTCCAAGGAAGAAATACACTACACCTCCTAGAACTGAGAAAACCGCCCCCGTTGTCAGGCCTGTGCAGCCTGCACAAAAAACCTCGTTTCCAATTTGGAGAACATGATCTGAGAACGGATCACAGGAATAGTGATGTCCCCGAAGAGCAGGTTTTCGTTGGAGCACTTCAGTTTCTTGTGAATCATCATACTCCACTTTCTTTGATTTACGAGGAACCAACCGAGAAAAGCTAGATGGTCGAACTCCTACAACTGCACCAAGCAAGCAAATGATAATGAAAATTAATCCAACAAACTGTGGTTGCGAAACCAGATCCGGGGGGGCTATCATTGTACGCAATACAATCAGTGGTATCAAGCCTAATCCTAGAAGAGATAAAATCTGCAGCCAAAATGACAATGATTTTGATGAACTCTTCTCTGACATTACTTGAACAATCCTCTCAAGGCTCCCATCACTCCTTGGCGAGCCATGTATCTGTATGTTCTTCTCTTAATCTTGTTGCTTGAGAACACTCCTGTTATTCGCCTCTTCATTGATCCATAGAAACTCCGATAACACATGTAAAGTTCCTCTTGGACTTCCATTCGTGAGAGATGCTCCGTTGACATAATCGCATGTATCATGTCATAATGTGCCCAGTTTGTATCCTCAATCCACCCATTCTGTACAGCCTCATCGTAAAGACGAGTTCCAGGGTATGGAGTCAAAATCATGAAAATTGCAATATCAGGATCAAGATCATTGACGTATGCTCGTAGACCTCGCATGGTTTCACGAGAATCACTACGCTCTCCAATTATCAGTGTAGCCTGAGCGAAGACATCATTTAGTTTTAGAAGCTCCATGGCATCTTTCGACACTGATGGGTCTATTCGTTTGTTGAACGCAGCAAGAGATTCAGGACTGTGACTTTCAACTCCTGCAAGAATCCAAGTCAATCCAGCTTTACGTAATTTAGGTAGCAAACTCTGGTGTGTAACAATATCATCACATCTAGCCTGCATGAACCACATGATATCTTCAGCAAACCCTCTATTGATGATTTCATCGCACAGCTCATCAGTTCTTTTTCCTAACCCGAAATTGTCATCTGTGAGCCAGAAGAATCTAGTTCCGAACTCGTTGTAACAGAACTCAAACTCATCTGCAATTCGCTTTGGAGTTTTTGATCGCCAAGTTCTTCCCCAAAAAGTACATTGAGTGCAGAAATTACAATCATGTGGGCAACCTCTTGAGGCTTCGACAAGAGCATAAGGTGTATCACGTCCAGCCATCATTGTAAAATGATACTCTTTCATATATTGGCCAACTAAATCATATGCAGGAAATGGTAGGTTCTCAAGATTGTCAAAGAGCGGACGGTCATCAGTTTCTATGATCTTGTCTTTGTGTCTGAAGGTGATTCCTTTCACATCTGATAGAGAAGTCTGTCCCTTTAATGCACAAACAACTTCAAGGAGAGTTTGTTCCCCCTCTCCCCTTACCACTATGTCCAGTTCTGGATAGGCTTCAAGACTCTCTTTCGCGAGTACAGTATAATGCTGACCTCCCACAATAGTGGTTATCGATGAATCGACTGTTTTTGCAATCCCTATTGTCCGGAGCCCTCGGTATGCGTTACAGGTAGATAGGGAACTCGGTGCCACAATATCAGGATGAAATGCTTCAATATGGTCTTTCAATCCACTCCATGAAATTCTCTCTGCATTGCAATCTACGACTTCTATCTGAAGTGAATCATCATGCTCTCGGAGATATGCCGCCAGATTGAGAATCCCGAGCGGCGGTGGAAGATATTCTCCCATTACAAACCAGAAGTCTTTTGGAGGTTCCACAAACATGATTCGCATATTAGAACATCTCGCAAGAGAATCTACAATTAAACCCCAGGAACTAAAATACCTTCTCAGCTAGGGAGCTATGTTTCTCTCAATAGTCAATGTGTTCATATGTGACAGCTAATCATTGGAGATACAGTTGGTTTAGGAACTAGGTGTTTGTATTGGACTCAGTAGACATAGGTATTCTGAGAGCTCTTGGAGAGAACTTTTGAGCATCCTACCAAGAAATGGGCAGAGAATTAGGAATGGCATCAAATGGAGAATTGGCTTGACAATACTTTGATTCACATATTTCTGCATCTGCTCCCATGATGCTCAGTCTGTTTGTTATAGGCCATCTGCCCCACGCAGAGAGTCCCCGACGCGGGTCTATGCGTACACGAGTAGGTTAAAGAAAGAACCATGATTTTGTCCAACTATGGCAAAAGTAGAAATTGATCCAGGAGGATCACCCTTCCCCAAACCGATTGTACTCATAGGCTCGATGGTTGAAGGTCGACCAAATTTCATTACAGTTGCATGGTTCAATCGCATGAGTAGAACTCCAAACATCTGGGGGGCATGTGTGGGAAAAACGAAGCATACAGTCCAAGGAATAAAGGAGAACAGAACATTCAGTGTCAACTTTCCAGCCGCAGATCTAGTGGTGAAGACTGACTATTGTGGTATTCGTTCTGGAAAAGATGTGGACAAGTCAAAATTGTTCGATGTATTCTACGGAGCACTGGGAAACGCTCCCATGATTCAAGAATGTCCTGTTACAGCCGAGTGCACACTACATGAACTCATTGACATATCAACGCACTATCTTGTTCTAGGTGAGGTGAAACATATCTATTCAGAGGAACGGTTCATGTCGGAAGGCGTTCTAGATCAAAAGAAATTGAACTTCTTACTCTTTACTAATCCAGCTTTCCAATACTGGACACTTGGTGATGTAGTGGCAGATGCTTACTCTGTCGGTAAGCAACTTGAAGAATAGGAATCCTGCTATTCTCTCCTAAATTCGAGAAGTTCGAGAGTGTTACCCGCAGGGTCTTTCATTGCCATGAAACGTCCAGCTACAAAAGGTTGAGGTTCATCATGCAGGAAGTTGACACCTTTACCTTTGAGTTCCTTTGCCGTCTTCTCAATGTTGCCTGTCGCTACACACAAAACGACCTGTGACCCGCCGGGATAAACTGCGTTGGCCGGTTTGTCTACTTGCTCAAGAATAACAGTAGGACCATCACTCTTCAACTGAATTATGCATCCATCATCGTAAGTGTTCTCCACTTCGAAACCCAGTGCATTACAGTAGAACTCCTTTGCCTTATCGATATCGTCCACATATATTCCAATCACACTGAAGCTAGTCATGTTAGCACCTCAATACGAACCAGACATGTTCAATATTCGATAAGTATTGCTTATCGCGCATTTTGCGGTTCTACTATTTCTAATAATCACGCTGTATCAGGAAATTAGACATCCCAATGAGGAAATCCTTGTATTTTGGATTCAACGGTGGTTCAGCATTTTCTAGTGCCGCTTGGCCTGTTGTGAGCAGATAATCCATTTGCTTCTGACATGCTTCCAAAGCTCCCGATTCACGGAAAATTGCTCTTACTCCCTCCACCTCATCATCGCTCATCCCATCCTTTCCAAGCAACTTGTCCAGCTTCTTTCTCTGTTCGGGATTTACTCTCTCATATGCCTCAAACACGAGTAAGGTCTTCTTACCCTCACGAATGTCGCCTGATGTCGATTTACCAGTTTTCGCCTCATCCCCAAAAGATCCCAGAATGTCGTCTTGGACCTGAAATGCCTTTCCAACATTGATTCCAAACTCTTCGAATGCGTGTACTTGCGACTCAGAAGCACGTGCCATTGCCGCCCCCATCATCAAAGAACGGTCAAAAAGAACCGCGGTCTTCATTCGAACCATCTGGAGATACATCTCAGTGTTCGCCTCTTTGTCAGAGATCATATTCATTTCAAGTAATACCCCATCTACAAGGTTCTGGAATGAAAATTCGTAGTAGTGATGACAGAGCGCTGAAACATCTGCATCTAGTTTTGCTTCTGTTATCGCCGACGCTCCTAGATTGATTAGAGAATCTCCTCCAAGAATAGCCATTGTCATTCCATAGTCAAAAGCACCCTCTTTTTTCCCACCTCCATGAAGATACAAGTCTCTATAGGTTGCATGGAATGTTTTCCCACCACGTCGCGTTTCATCGTGGTCAATCAAGTCATCATGTAGGAGAGAGCCGTTATGCAATATCTCCACTGAGCAAGCAGCTGTATACAAGTGATCAATGTCAACCTCTTCCTTGATAGCTTTATAACCAACTACAACAAGAACTGGGCGCAGTCTTTTTCCACCACGGGTCATATACTCCTTGACATTCTCATAGTACTGTTTGTGCCAAGAACTCAGCTTAGCTGCACTCTCGATTTTGCTGTCAAGGAACTCTCTCAGGGCTATCTCAACAGACTTGACTTCTTCTTTTAGGATATCCAAGTACTCAGACAATGTCAACCCTCTCTCTGACTGCTTGGACCACCTCTGCCTTAATAGGATTACTAAATCTGTCAACTCGAGATGAGTAAATCGTCGAACAATTAGACATGTGCTTCTTAAAATCTTTCACTCTATTTCCAAAGAGGGTAAGTAGCAGTCACAATGGTCAACATTATCAACGGTACAACTCATGCTCTTGCCAGGTTGATGAATTGATGAGTAATGGAATTCTCAAGGTTTTCTCAGAGGTTGCACATCAGTATGAACTAATCAACCATGTACTTACTTTTGGACTTGATATTCCTTGGAGAAAAAAAGCCGCTCAAATTGCTACGGTAGGAGGTGGTACTCACTGGTTGGAGGTATGTAGTGGGACCGGTGACATGGCGGTGAATCTCCTAAAATATGCAAATCACAAAACTAGACTTGTAGTTTCTGATTTTTCTTTCCCAATGCTATCGAAAGCTAAGGAGAAGGATGAACTGCAAGTAGCATCTATTTCGCTCTCTGATTCAATTGAGTTACCATTTCCTAATGATACATTTGATCTGGTGACAATATCCTTTGCAACTCGAAACATCACTCCCACCCGCGAGAAACTGGTCAGTTTTTTCAAAGAATTTCAGCGCGTATTGAAACCTGGTGGTCGTTTCATCAATCTTGAAACTAGTCAACCTGCATGGACACCATTCAGAATCGCTTTTCGTCTTTACACAAAACAAGTAATCAAATTGGTTGGTAGATTAATCTCAGGATCAAAAACTGGATACGCCTATCTCGCGCACACTGTTCCTCGCTTCTTCAATGCCGATGATCTCTCAGACATCTTATACGAGTCAGGATTTTCAGAAGTGAATTACGTAACCATGACTTTCGGAGCGGTAGCAGTCCATCGAGCAATCAAGTGATTCTTGTCTGTATCTAAAAGGCGAATGATTTTACTAGATTTGTGGAAAAGTGAGCACCTATACAATACTGTATGTTTCAAACATCAACAATTGGAATAGAATTGATTTTTCCCCGTGTTGTTCCACTTCTATTTTTTCTCTATACACTAGCAAACCTGAATCGCCTTGGAATCGGACGACTCCTCCACGCGTTATAGTCAAGCTTCTTATTTTCATTAGGCTACTAGTTGTAGGATTCTATCTTTGGTATCTCTAGACTACAGCTTGATTGTCTTTCCTTCCTTCCTACTTTGTTCTGCTGCAAATGTCATCAAGTGT
>PJET01000077.1 GCA_002825515.1 Candidatus Thorarchaeota archaeon MP11T_1
ATTGTTGGCTCGTTCATTGAGAACATCCTCCGGAATCCCATAGAGCCCTCCATAATAAACTAGATTTTCTCTAGCAGTCAGTCGTTCATAGATTCCTGCTTCTTGTGGGAGCAGTGCAACCTTCTCTCTTATTTCATCTATGTTCTCCACGACATCATAAGCCAGAACTGAAGCTTTTCCTTTGGTTGGACTAAGTAATCCAACCAAGATACGGATGAGTGTAGTCTTACCCGCTCCATTGGGACCCAAGAGACCAAAAACCTCTCCACGTCGAATATCAAGACTGACGTTGTCTAGTGCAGTGACTTCGTGCTTCTTACCCAGTTCAAAAATCTTGGTCAGACCCTCAGTCTTGATTACAACATCCTGTTCCATGTCCAAATACTCCGGTTACTTCACTGTATCAACTTTCGGGAATGGTGGTTCACCTTTCAGGTCCATAAAAAACTCGTGCGCGCGAGCTATCTCTTCATCGCCACCCTCAATGAATAAGGATACTGAACCCTCTGCTCCATTAACACCACCGGCGGCAATTGGAATGGTTGTTGCATCAAAGAGTGCTTCAATAGCCTCAATCTCAGTAAATGCGATTCCTTGCGTTAGAGCAATAGCACCAACTGGCATTCCGATTGCATAATCCCAGTCATCACGCCCAAACCGGCCGCAGAACTCCTCATGAGCCACTGGAATAGATTTCTCCAGTCCTATAGGTACGATGATTTTGATATTCTTAGTTGCAGCAGGTCCAATGAAAGAACCGACTGTACCTCCTGTATCATGGGCGAGTAGGACAATGGGGACATAGTTCTCGTCGAGAGCATTTGCGGACTTGATGATTACATCCTCTGAATCCATGTGTTCAATTACATCAATCACTTTCTTGTTGTCCAGGTACTCACCTTTGAGGAAAATCGCATCAAAGGCTCTTGTTTTTCCATCAGTTGCTGCCAAGCCTTTGGGGACAACTATTCCTGCAATATGACGGGTTTTATCATACTCGCCCAGAATCTCCTCAACAAGGTAGCTTGAGGTTGTACCCATTGTTATGCAGAGGTATCCATTCTTGAGAGCTTTCTGAACAGTATCGGTTGCAAGCAGACCCCGTGCAATGAGCCTCTTGCTCTCGGCTGGAGTTAGCGTCACTAGCAGTTTCTTCATGTTAATCACACTCTTTGTCGTATCATCTTGCCATATCTTTCTGTCTACCTCGGTAGAGTTTTCCGATATTCAAATACAGCCTTCTTCACAATTTCCTTAGAAACCTCTCGAATCTCATCATAGTACTTCTCTATATCCAATCCACCCTTCTCTACGAGTTCGGTGAAATCAGGATCTGCTCTCACAATATCGAGGAGTCCCTTGCTACTCTGGATGGCAACCTGACTGTGCGCTCTGACCTTTTCATGTGCCTTTGGCCGCTCGAACCCTTCCTTGGTCAATGCCGTAACTATGAGTTCGCTCAAAATGGATTGGTTAGACAAATCTAGGTTTCTTTTGATAGCATCCCTGTCTATGACGAGCCCTTCCAAGACACGATTCAGTTCCCTGACTATGTAATCGGAAAGAATGAATGCCTGAGGAATGAGAAATCTCTCTGTTGAGGAATGAGTTATGTCACGTTCCTCCCAACTGACGACATTCTCAAGTGCAGGTGGTACAAGGGATCTGACCACGCGAGCGAGTCCTGAAATCTTCTCACAGGTCACAGGATTTCTTTTGTGCGGCATAGCAGAGGATCCTACTTGCTTCCCCTTGGCAAATGGTTCAAAGGTCTCTCCAATCTCACTGCGTTGAAGATTCCTAAGGTCTGTGACTATCTTGTCAATACTAGAAGACAGATTTGCGAGTGTTGTCACAACCTCAGCAAGACGGTCTCGTTGGACAATCTGTGTTGTGGCGATTGGGACTTGCAAGCCTAGTTCTTCTAAGACTTCTTTCTGAATCTTGATTCCCACTTGCCCCATAGCAGCATGACTTCCTGTTGCCCCCGCAATTTTACCCACAATCGCAATCTCACGAGCTGCTCGTAAACGGAGTTTGTGTCTTCGCATCTCATCCAACCAGACAGCAAATCTAAGTCCGTAAGTGATAGGGACAGCATGTTGCCCATGAGACCTTCCTACAGTGATGAGTTCCTTTGTTTCCTCAGCTCTCCTGATAATTGTATCACAGAGAACATCCAGTTGAGGCAAGAGCACATCATAGGCTCCCTTGATTTGGAGACCAAGAGCTGTGTCTTTGATATCGTTGCTCGTCAATCCGAAGTGAACCCATCTTGCTCCAGAACCCTCGCATTTCTCAGCTATTGCTTCATAAAGAGCCACGACGTCATGTCTGGTCTTACTTTCAATTTCCATAGTTCTAGCAAGCGTGACTATGTTGGGTCTGGCTGTCTTTTCGATGTCTTTAGCGGCTTCCTTAGGGATGAGTCCCTCAGATGCCTGGGCTTTGGCAACTGCCGCTTCTATCTTCAACCAGAGTCGGTGACGGTATTCCTCCTCGAATATCTCGACCATCTCAGGATGTCCATATCTACCATAGTCAATCGGGCTAACTGGCATTGTGCACAAATCTCCCAGTTGTGTGATTTCTTCTAGCTTGATATGGTTTACCCAGAAACAGTTACACACTAAGACCAACATACTTCTTGACTTTTGATCTCAACTCTGGCATCATATTTCTTGGGTCGAAGAATACTTTGTCCGAGAGATTCTTGCCTTTTAGTTCATTCAGAATCTGTTTGTGTCCCACACACATTACAACGATATCCGAGGACGTGAGAAAGTCATCAATGCTATCTACCTTCTTCGCCCCAAAGGATTCTGCAACGAGTGGGTCGTAAACAATGACTTTGATATCAAATGAGGTGAGTGATTTCAGTAATTCTACTGTCGGGCTGTTACGTGTGTCCGACACATTTTCTTTGAATGCAAGACCCAAGAGTCCAACTGTTGCCCTCACTTTTCTTGTCAAGACCTCTTCCTGAATTCTCTTCGACACATGCGTTGGCATACTATCATTGACACGCCGGGCAGCAGGGATCAGCTCTGCTTCACCTCCTTTGGCCCTAGCTGATTCTACCAAGATCCATCCATCCTTTGGTAGACAGTAACCTCCCACGCCAAGCCCTGGATTCAGGATTGACACACGAGGATGAAGATTTGCCAATTTGATGACCTCTGACACATCAATAGAGAAACTGGTACAGAGCTTGGCCAATTCATTTGCATAGCTAATGTTTACATCACGGAAGGCGTTCTCAGCCAGTTTGGCAGTTTCAGACACACCTGAGCTTGTAGGATGAACAAGCTCGGGTTTGAAGACTGATTGAAGAAAAGCAACTGCTAGTTTTGTTGCATCGTCACTGGTTCCTCCCGCAAGTCGGTGGTTTGTATCCATCTCCTCAACGACTTTCCCCGGAAGAACTCTTTCTGGACAGTGAGCAAACCAGATTTCTTCCTTTTCCAACCTACTCAATCTTGAGAACAGATCAAATAGAGATTGGGTAGTTCCAACAGGAACCGTACTCTCATTCAAAACAAGACACCCTGTCTTCATTCTCTTGGCAATGTTTGTCACCGCATCCTCAAGGTGTTTTATGACAGGCTTTCCGTTCTCATCCACTGGGCTCGGAAGACATAGTACGCAGACATCAGAATCCTCGATGCCATCATATGTTGTCTGCAACGTCATCTTTGGAAGATATTCTGAGGCAATCTCACCAAGACCCTCCTCATGTATTGAAATCCTTCCTTCCTTCAGTTCATCAATGAGATCCTTGTTTGTGTCAATACCTCTGACTTCTAGATCTCGCATTACATAGAAGAGCGCAGTTGGTAGACCAATGTAACCAAGTCCAATCACTGCAACCTTTGCTTCTTTGCGTTTTATCTTTTTGAGAAGGTCTTCAAAACGACTCATAGACGGTGCCTCTTACAGGGGAGCCAGCCATTGCAAACATAAGCCTTCCCTTGGGCATCATCTTGTACCAAAATGGGAAACTATTATCAGACAATTCGAAGGATTGCGCATTAGATATGTCGAACAGTGATGACCTTCCGAGTAAACCCGTGCTCCATAGAATCTTTGAGATTGCAAAAGAAATCGAAGTATCTGGATTCAAGTCTCTTGAGAATGTCAAGGTCGTAGGTAGGTTACTTCATGGCGCTTCACCATATGAATCCAAGATCTCTCAAATGACTGCAGCACGTCTTAATCACAATGTGGTTGACATGGGTTGGGAAGATGCTGACAGCCTGTCCACAGAGGAACTTCTTGACTCTGTGAGACTGTCAAGTGAAGCATCAGATATTCTGTTGACAGCATTCTCTAGTAGTGAAACCTTCGGTGAAGGAAGGATGCTCACAAAGCAGTTTGCTGACGCTTCTGCAGTGCCATTCGCTAGTATGCATGACGATGTCTATGCGTGGCAGTCCGCACTTGGGACTCTACTTGGCTTGGAGTCCTGTCTGAATGGGTTGACTGGAAAACAGATTGTAATCACGTGGGGGTTTGGAACTTCATTCACAAACCCTGCTCCTGCAAACAGTACACTCATCAGTGCACTTGCCTTCGATGCTCATGTCCGTCTAGTAACTCCCTACAAGTTCTCTTTTCTTAACAGAGTGAGAAGAGTAGCTGAGGACACCTCACAATGTTGTAATGTTCTGTATGAAGAGGTTGACGAATTCGAGGGGTCGTTCGATGATGCGGATGCTGTCTTTGCACTGAACTGGATGAGATTGGATGATTTCAACCATCCAGAGAGGAATCAGGAACATGCCAAGGAGTTCAAAGACTGGTATTTTAGGACACTACCGGATAAGACGATTTTCTCTACCCTTCCCTACACCCAGCCAAGTCTACTAGCCTCTCGAAAAATACTGAGTAGTGATCGAAACATCACTCCATTATGGCTTAAGAACCGAGTCACAACTCTTGCGGCTACGATTGCCTATCTTGTTGAAACTTCTTCTCCGGGTGCTCCTGTTTCGATGTTTTAACTCTCATAGACCTTTTATCGAGAATTAGCTGTTGTTGTAGTGTTATGTGGAGACTGATTCGACCAGATGCGAAACGTGCATGGGGTGACCCTGAGGTTGTACGTCGACTTTCAAGGTATAGAGATATAATAGACCAGAAGAGAACTGCGAAGTATCTTATTGCAAAAACCCAGTCTTGCGAGATAGATCTTGATTCCTCATCTGAGGAGCTATGGAGAGTACACGCAGAGGACTCGCAGAAATTCACAGAGCTTGTAAAATCTGTTGATAGGAGTGATGAGGTTCCCGGACCCGTTTCAACCCTCGAACGTAACTTTCTGAACCTTAAGATAGAGCTTGCACACAGGATACTTGCAGACTGCCACTTCTGTGAGCGGAGATGTGGTGCAGACAGAACTCGTGATGAAAAGGGATGGTGCAAACTTGGAACCACCTCAAGAGTGTCTTCAGCGTTCCTTCATTCAGGTGAGGAGGCTCCACTTGTTCCCAGTGGGACTATCTTCTTTGCATCATGTTGCTTTGGATGCGTCTTCTGTCAGAATGACGACATCTCGACAAATCCAAACTCTGGGCAACCTGCTGGACCCGAAAAGGTTGCATCAATCGCAGAAGCCCTCTTCAGACAGGGGGGTTTGAACATCAATTATGTGGGTGGAGACCCAATCCCGAACACTCACACAATCATCGCTTCACTTGTCCATCAGACCTCGAATGTGACACAACTCTGGAACTCGAACCTGTACTGTTCTGAAGAAACAATGCGTCTGCTCGTCGATATCTTTGATGTCTGGCTCCCAGATTTCAAATATGGAAACAACGAATGTGCAAAACGACTCTCAGGTGTGGAGAACTACTTCAATGTAGTTTCTCGAAATCACCTCATGGCTTATAACTACGGTGAGGTCATTGTTCGACATCTCGTAATGCCAAACCATTTGGAGTGTTGCACCATTCCAATTCTTGAGTGGATAGCAGAGCATATGCCCAATTGTATGGTAAACATCATGGGTCAGTATAGACCTACACACAGAGTTCCCAGGGAGAGAGAGCGGTTTTCTGACATTGCACGTCCTGTGACAAGTCAAGAGATGGACTTGGCATTTACAAAAGCCGATGAGTTAGGTGTATATCATCAGTATGTCAGTTGAATCCGGACATTTCATAAGATTCTAAAGAAATTACGTGGAGTTCGATGCGGTCACAATGTGTCTTGCAGTTCCTGCACGGGTTCTATCGATTGACGGAGACTTTGCTCAGGTCGACTTTGGTGGAGTAAGCAAGAGAGTCTGTGTCACATTACTTCCTGGTCTTGAAGTTGGTGAGTATGTCATAGTCCACACTGGATACGCAATCGAGCGGATGAAACCTGAGGAAGCCAAGAAGACACTTGCTCTGTTCGAAGAGATGGCTCAAATGGCCAGTGAAACGGATACTGAGTAATAAAAGTGACCTCACAAGATTTTTGAAGAATGATGGTCAGGGCTCTTTTGAACCCTCATGCCCGATACTCTCGAATCAATCATGGCTGAACTTCAGTCAAGAATCAACACTGAGGATACAACCACAAAGGTTTCCCAAGAGGAGATTGAGGAGCAGAAAGCAGATACTGTTGTTGTGATGCCAGCTGGTGGGAAGGGAACCAGAATCCGTGCAGAAACTCATAGTGAAGAAATCAACAAGGTCATGATTAAAATCGACGGTGAGAGGAGCATGATCGAGAAGACCGTTCAGGATTATGCTGAGTGCGGCATCGACAAGTTCGTGGTTTTGACAGGATTTCTTGCTGACAAGTTGGAGGAACATCTTGGCGATGGGTCTAGATGGGGAGTTGAAATCAGATACTCCGAAGATCCTGAAGGAAAGAAGGTTGGGAATGCTGGAGCTATCCTGAATGCACTAAATAATGGATCAATCGATGACAAGCTGACCTCTATTGTTCACAATCCTGATGATGTGATAGTTGGAATAAAACGACCGTATGGTGAAGTCTTCATTGAGGGTCATCTTAAGGGTCGAAAGAATGGCTGTATCGGCACATTTGTTGTAGTTCCTCAGACTCCCTTTCAATACTCTGGATTGATCATCAGTAAAGGAAAAGTACAGGACATCTCCAAGTATCCGCCAGTGGCTATTCCTGCACATACAGGGATTACTATTTTCGATCCAGAGGTCTACGAATATTTCCGGAAGATGGTGTCTCTCGAGGTTGAATCTTCGTTTGAGAATATTATCTGTCCATTAATAGCAAAGGAAGGTCGATTGTTTGGAACTAATATCCCATCTAATACTTGGATTCCAATCAACGATCTCAAAGGGCTTGAGGAGGCTAGAAAAGCTCTACAAGGAAGCTCTACACCATGAGGATGGTCCGTCCCGAACTGAAAAAGGGTCTAGGAGTTCTTGGTCTGTTCATTGTCCTCATAGTAGTCAATAGTCTTCTACAACCGATTCCATATTCTCAATCTAAATACACATTTGTAGACCTTGATATCGTCCGGGACAATCCAACTGTATTCTATGATCAAAACATATCATCCACGACAACAGTTGAAAGTGTTTGGTATTTGAGACCTAATTTTTATATATCAACTCCTGAAGAAATGTTTCTCTCTATTCGCCGTGATGCATGGGACCCACCAATGATAGTCCCTGGAGATCGTATTTACATCCGAGGTACTGTTCATAATCGAACTGTATTTCTTCATGAATTCTATGTCTTAAACTACAGTAGTTCGATAATTCGTTCTGTTCCGGGTATCATTCTGTTTGGTGTGATATTCTTCCAAATCTTTACTATAGACTTCAAGCGTCTGGCTTTCGTGCCAAGGAGGCGTGACGATGCCTGATGTTCTAACACACCTGATGGTTGGAGTATCA
>PJET01000192.1 GCA_002825515.1 Candidatus Thorarchaeota archaeon MP11T_1
TACGAGCCCAAATAAGAGTACAAAGAAACCAAAGATGAATGGAGAAGCTGCAATCAGAAATACAGTTGTTCTCATGAGATAAAAGGGAGAAGCTATGGCAGCGATTGCTAGAATAAGCGCCAATAGAATTTGATGATAGTCAGCCATTGAAATGAAGTTTCGATACTGCCCTCGATATTGTCTCATCATCACTTCATATTCTGAGAAAGAAACCTCTCTTTCTCTAAATTCCCATTCTGGTTCAATGAACCTCATTCGTGTCTTCATTCTCCAAGCGACTGCAGTAATCGCAGGGGTTAAACTGATCAGCACAAAAACAGCCCAACCAATCCATGTCAGAGGTGCTTCAAATAATGAAAGAAGCCTGACTTCAGCAACCTCAATTCCTATGAAAGTCCAAATTATGACAATTAGGAAAACAATGATTTGGTAGCTAATTAATGATCCAGTTTTTACAGGACCTTCAGCCAATTTCATCCCTCAGGTGATATCGCATTAAGCTCCTTTAGTATCTCCGACAGTTTTGTATTGTTTCCATGAGTATTTAGCCATTCTAGGATGATAATTGCTACTGCGTTTTCAAGAACTGCAGAGATATCTTTGACTCCAGGATATTTGATATCGGATTGTACTGGCAATCTTACATAGTACCCCTTTTCATCAGCACCAATGAATTTGCGAAAATTACGATCAGTAGAAATCCACCACCAAATGACTTGTGGATTGTCTTCAAATTCATGAAGCCTGCACAACACTCGGTTTACAGCACCAAGCTCTTCCGACCAAGATTCTATATACGCATCTTTCTCAATTCCAGAGATTCGCGCAATAACCCTTGGACTCTCGTATATCTCATAACCATCCAACTCTCCCTTATCAAAGACGATACGGACATAAGATAAACCAGGAATATTGACCTGAACCTTAGCCAAAGCGATGGCTTCTCGGACTAATGGAGTATCAAAATCCTCAGAGGCAGCATTTGATGTAGCAAGTAATGCTCCAATTGATGTAATAGCATATGCAAGAGAGAGGGCAAAAGCAAACATCCATGAATCTAATCCTATTAGATTAGGACGCTCAAAAAAGATGTAGACTGGGAGTCCAGCCATGAATAAGAGGAGTGCAATTGGAATGAAAAATGTCCAATAGCTGCTGTTTGAAACCATTCTCCAATATCTGCGCTTATTACGTTTGACAAGTGCCTTTGTATCGTCGATGGACATTTGAATTGGCTCTAAATCCCATGTAGGATCAGTGTATTCGATAGCAGACTTCTTTCCATACCATCCAATATAGAAACCAAGAGCTGATACCATAACTGGTACCGCAACGAAAACCAACAAAATGGTCATCCAGTCCCATGTTAAGGTAGGAAGAAAAAGATTCGCGAGAAAGTAGCCTACTATGAGAAACAAGAATATGCCAATGATTACGACTACATAGATCTTGGTCATTGGTTTGTTGGTTATGATGCTATCTGCCATCTATACTCCGCCTGAAGCAATAGGCTCTTTGCCTATGGCTCTTTAAGGATTGCTGATAGTTCAGGAGGGATGCAAATCTTTATAACTCAAAATGTGAGAAATAAGTTAATTATTGTTAATTTTTCAAGGAGATGAAAAACAATTGCTTAAGATAGGTGATAAAGCACCCAATTTTTCAACAACAACTGAAAGTGGAGATCAATTCAAACTCAGCAGTTATAAAGGAAAGAAGGTCTTCCTCTATTTCTATCCGAAGGATAATACTCCCGGATGTCAAGCTGAGGCATGTTCTATACGAGATAATTATGATGCATTTACAAAATCGGGCATTCCTGTTTTTGGTGTGAGTGGTGGAACTGAGAAATCACATAAAAATTTCAAAGAGAAGAACAATCTGCCATTCCCACTTCTCATGGATGAGGAATTTGAAATTGCCAAGCTCTATGATGTCTATCAGAAAAAGAGCATGTACGGGAAAGAGTACATGGGTATTGAACGGACGACATTCCTGATAGATGAGAAAGGGAAAATTGAGGGGATATTTGGTGGCCCAGAGGGAATCGAGAAGGTCAAGACCAAGGAACATGCGGACCAGGTCATCAAGTTCTGGAACCTCAAACTGTAGAGGGATCTGTAATGCTACAGGTAGGAAACGAAGCTCCAGATTTCGAAACCGAAGACGACACAGGTAAGAAATTCAAACTAAGAGAGTATAGAGGACAAAAGTTGGTTCTCTATTTCTATCCCAAAGACTTCACACCCGGATGTACTGCAGAGGCATGTTCTATTCGAGACAGCTATCAATTCTTTGAAGGTTCTGGTATTCCAATCTTTGGAATCTCAGGTGGTTCAGCAGAGTCTCATCAAAAGTTTAGAGAAAAACACAAACTGCCATTCAATATCCTGATGGATGAGAATCTTAAGATCGCTAAGTTGTATGACGCTTACAGCAGACTAGATATCTTAGGAATAGGAGTGAAGCGGATCACCTACCTGATAGATGAAAATGGAAAGATAGAAGCTATCTTCGGTGGATCTGAAGGGTTGGATAAAGTGAAATCCAGACAACATGCAGATCAAATTGTAAACTATTGGGGACTGAAACTTTAGAATTATTGAGTAGTTTTGCTCGGTCTCCCAATACTACTCAAGTAAATAACACTCTCTTCAGCAATATCAAGATCCAAGAGTTCATTCAGATAATCATCATAGAGAGCTCCAATTTGGCAACTCCCCAATCCAATTCCTTCAACAGCCAACGCAAGGTTTTGTGCAATATGTGCTGCATCTAGGAAAATGTAGCGATACGCTCGTTGCAGGTACTTCCATTTCGATCTCTGGAAAATAGCACTCCAAATGAAAACCACACAGGCTCGTTCGGCCATTTGTTGGTCTAGAGCCCCAGTTCTTACTTCACGTGAATAATCACCTAACTTTAGAACATCAAGTTGATGGAGTTCAACATCATAATGGTAAAGCCCAGGCTCCAAATCTTCAACTCGATTTATCAAAAGGTAGGTTTCTATTGGGTAAAGCGCTCCAGCAGAAGGAGCGGTTCTGAGTTTATATTCTCCAATCGAGGCGGTGAGTCCCTGGGTAGCCCAAAGGATCTGTGAGAGATTTTCCAAGCTAATGGAGTCTCGAGTGTACGCTCGCACACTCCTACGAGTCCTTAATAACTCCCAAAGACCAGGACCTCCTTGGACAACAGGAGAAGGAAGTTCGATCTTTTTAGCATCAGGATACTTCTTGTACACTGATGGTTTTGTCCGCCAATCTAATCTATGACCAGGTAATTTGCCTCGTTCATATTTAGTTGCAGAATGAAATTCGTCACCGACTCCGGGCATAATCCACCATTCGGTAGTTGATTTATGAATCCAATGATATGCCTTTGATTGTTTGGATTGCAAGTACTGTTTATCGATTTCACCAGAAGGCATAGACTTTAATCGGGGGTTTTAACAGCTCCAACTTGCTTGACGGGTGCTTAAAGCTCGTCTGAATGAGATAAAGGGGCTACACTATGTCTGAAGAAAAACTCTCTGTTGAAGAGTTGAAGAAAAAAGCCGAGAAGCCAGGAAAGGACGCAATGGTTCTCCACCCATTTTACCAAGGCAAGATTATGAGCATTGGTAAAGCTCCCGTACGTGACTTCTCAGACTTTGCAATCTGGTATACTCCTGGTGTGGCGAAACCATGCTTGGATATCAAAGAAAATCCCGATATGGCCTATGAGCATTTGAATAAGGGGAACATGGTGGCTGTTGTAAGCGATGGCACTCGAGTGCTTGGTTTAGGTGATATTGGCCCACTTGCAGCAGGTCCTGTAATGGAGGGAAAATCAATTCTCTTCAAGTATCTAGGAGGTGTTGATGCATGGCCTGTTTGTGTCAACACAAAGGATGCTGACAAGATTATCGAGTTTGTGAAACTCCTGCAGCCATCATTTGGTGGTATCAATCTTGAGGACATATCTAAACCAAAGTGCTACAGAGTTCTAGAAGAACTGAGAAACGATCCCGAAGTCAAGATTCCAGTATGGCATGATGATGCACAGGGAACCGCAACTGTAGTTCTAGCAGGGGTGCTCGGAGGTCTGCATGTTGTCAAGAAAGATATTGAAAATATCAATGTAGCTCTACTGGGTGTTGGAGCAGCAAATACACGAACTGCATACTTGTTGATAGCAGCTGGAGTCAATCCGAAGAACATGATTATGGTGGACAGCCAAGGTGCAATATTCGCAGACCGTGAAGATATTGTCGAGGAAAGAGATTACGACTTCTTCAAGTATGATTTGGCTCAGAAAACAAACCCGGAGAGGAAAACCGGAGATCTTGGTGAGGTCATTGGTGGTATGGATGTTCTCATCTCAGCGTCACAACCTGTTCCGGGTACTGTGAAGAAAGAATGGATCTCAAAGATGGCTGGAGATTCGATTGTTTATGCATGTGCTAATCCCTTACCTGAAATCTGGCCTTGGGATGCGAAGGATGCAGGCGCTCGAATTGTTGGAACTGGTCGTAGCGACTTTGATAATCAGATCAACAACTCGCTTGGATTTCCTGGTATCTTCCGCGGGACTCTCGATGTGAGAGCTAACACAATCACTGATGAGATGTGTATTGCAGCCGCTCAGGCATTGGCAGACCTCGGAGCGAAGGAGGCTAATGAACGCAAGGTTATCCCCACCATGGACCAATGGGAGTTGTACCCTGCAGAAGCAACAGCTGTTGGGATGAAAGCTATAGAGCAAGGCATTGCCAAGAAACAATGGGAGGAGAAAGAGCTCTACAAACATGCCGAAGAAATCATCAAGCAGGCCAGAGGATCGTCAGAAATTCTATATGAAAAGGGATTCATTCCAAAGGCACCGATTTAAGATTTAGAAAAGATCCTCCCTACTATTACTGGGAGGATACTTTCTTTATTTTGCCGCAATCATCTCGTGTATTATAACTCAGTTTCTAGATTACATTGCACTATATTATTAAGAAATAATAATTCCACCCACCGAACCCGGTGAGCATTATATGTAATATAACCGACTTGCCAAAAACCCTGGAGAAACAAAAATGTCCTACGACAAATGCGTTCGCTGCGGTTCATGCCTGCAGTTCTGTCCGATGTTTGATGTAACGGGAGAGGAGCAGTACTCACCCAGAGGAAAGATGTACCTACTACAAATAATGGATCAGATTCAGGATGATGAGGAACTGGGTAAAGAATTTAGACGACTCTTATTTGAGTGTACGCTCTGCGGTCGTTGCGAAGAAACCTGTTCCTCAGGTGTCGATCTCCTGAAGATATGGCACGAACAGAGAGCCAAAGCCATAGAAACAGCACCAGACGAGTTTGCATATCTTGAACCTCTTAAGGATGCACTTTCTAATGTAAAGAACATATATGGGCTCGCTATGGAGGATAGAGCAATCTATTGGCTTGATGAATTAGAGGACGAGATTCCAGGTCTAGAGAACCGAGTCTATGAGAAAGGAAAGACCGCGGAGGTCATGGTTTTTCTTGGATGTCTGATGTCTTTTAGAGGAAGTCAGATTGATGTACTCAGATCGCTCTTCAAGACTCTTGAGAGACTAGATGTAGACTATCTTGTGATGGGCGCTGAGGAGTTTTGTTGTGGACATCCGCTTTATCTTATGGGAGATGATGAGGGTGCTCAGAAGCTGAGAGAGCACAATAAACAGGTTATCGAAGCTGCAGAAGCAAAGAATGTTATTACATGCTGCCCAGGATGTCTTATTCAACTTCGCGAGCATCACAATCTAGACCATACTGAAGCATTACATCACACTCAATTCTTCGATAGAAAATTGGTAACTATTCCTCAATATGAACAGACTGAGGAGTTTTCATATCATGATCCTTGTGAACTACACAGGATTCTTGAGATAAAGACAGAACCAAGATCGGTCATCAATAAAATGGGAATCAAGTTTAGAGAGATGGACCTATCATGTTGTGGAGGTGGGGGTCTCCTAAGAATGACTGATCCAAGTCTTAGTGACAAGATTATACAGCTACGAGCTGCTAGAGAAGGAGTGAAGAATACTACTGTTATTACAGCTTGTCCCTCATGCAGAGAGCAATTACTTGGACAGGAGCTTAAAACCAAAGATATCGTTGAATTAGTGTCAACTGTATTGGAAGGAGGTGCTGAATAGATGAGAATTAGAGATGTCGTAATTGGTGCAAATGCAAGCATGTACTACAAGCTTAACTTTCGAAAAATCAAAGGAGTTTACTATCCTCGCTCTGAACAAGAAGTAATCGCGGCAATAAAACATGCACATAGTAATGGACTCACCGTTACCCCTAAGGGCGGAGGATCAGGTCTTAGCGGAGCATGCACGGGTGGTAATGAAGAACGCTTGATGATCAGTAGTCTCCAGATGAAAGAGGTGTTATCTGTATCAAAGGACCAAGGATACATAGATGTACAACCAGGAATAACACCTGACAAGATAAATGAGTTCTTAGCACCGATGGGAATGCGGTTCTATATTGCGCCTAGCAGTCGAGATATTGCTACAGTTGGAGGGATTCTATCAACAGATGGTGGAGGAAATGATACCTGGGTTCATGGCACCATGCGAGATAGAACACTTCGTGTGAAGATGGTTTTGCATGATGGGCGACTTTTGACTATCGATGATAAAGGTGTCAAGAGTAATGACCTTGAGCTAGAGGCACAGCTGAATAAGATTGGTATGTCAATTCATGATATTGCGAGTTCTCATGGAACACTTGGGTTCATTACTGAGATGCGATTGTCGATTGGTCCAGTTATAAAAGAAACTCTAATCGGGGGTCTCGCTGAGTTTGAGGAGTGCAACGCACTTGGTCGCGCCTTATTTGAGATGATCGAGAGAAAGAGCCCGGTAAGATATGGAGAGGCAATAACCTCAGCTCATGTTGATGTCAGAGAAGACTTCAATCCGCCATTACTGATTATTGACTTTCCCGCAGACTATGAATCAGAGATGAAAGACATCATGGACTACAAGCCTCTCGACAAGCAGGGGCTTGCTAGAATGAAAGACATCAGACTAAAATTACCTAAGAGAAATCCAAAGGTTGGAATTCAGGTTGCGCTCTTTGAAGGATATGGATTCCATGGTGATAGTTTGATTCATCTCCAGGATCGTCTTGACATGGTGAACGCACTTCTAATCAACCATGGAATGACGCCCTTTGCCAAGTATGGACATGGTCCAAGTAAATGGTATCTGGGTGACAATACGCCTACATATGGACTGATACTACACTCTAGGGAGATTAAACCAGAGGATAAGAAAGGATCAGAGATGCTCGATACAGTCCTCGCTATAGTTGACTTATGCGATGCCAATGGAATAACACCAAAACCTGAACACAAATGGCCATACTCTGACGAGATTAAGAAAAAGAGACTTGAAGAAATCAGAGAAATAATTGGACGAGGATTCAATCCCTTCTTACTCTCTCAGGAGTGCAACGAGGTTCTTGGGTCAATGGTTTAGAACCTGGTTTAAGAAAATATTGTAATCAATTCATCAAGATCTAGGTGCTTGTGTTATACACAAGAATAGTACAGCAAGAAATCGGTGTGTTCCTATATACGTTTCTTGACTGATACTCAATCTGTGTATCGTAGGGTTCTATCGGACTATCAAAAGAGAATGACAACTAGTTCACCATGCTTTTCTGAAAATGAAAATAGTAGATGTCTTATTATTAGCGTAGTTTTTTGCTCTATCCTGTGACAAAAAGTGTATAGATGGCTACCCACTTCCAGCTCAAGGGTTTGAAAGCTGTTCAGCAAGGAAAGCTGCAACAGCACTCAATTCAAAGGGCCAAGCGTATCTGAAAGACACTCTTGAATG
>PJET01000028.1 GCA_002825515.1 Candidatus Thorarchaeota archaeon MP11T_1
ACTGTCTCTTTGGTATCTGCGTCATTCGAGTATGCTAGCTTACGATCACAGATAGCACAACAATGATAGTCAGCATGTGCCATGTTATTTCTCCTCGTGCCTTCTCTTCATGTCTATAAGAAATGCGTTTGTCACACTATCACTTAGCCTGATGATCTTGCCTTCATGAATAACATCTGGCACTGTGCCATACTTACCAAGGAAGGCAATCCACCATATAGCTACAGTGAGACGGTCAATCACTATGTAAGTCTTTGCTCGAGGATCGAACCCCGACCGAAGCATATTCACTGCCATCGTTTCAGCATGACGGAAGTTACTTACAGGATCAACGTCATAAGTCATTGACCCATGCTGAATGTAGTCGAAGGCAACCTCATTACCAAGCAAATCTTTTATCATTTGATCAGTCTCAGTACTCTTGCGAGTAAGATTGAGGAAGTTCATGGTTAGTATTCCTTTGAGTAAGCTTCAAGGGACTTGTCTATCACGTTATCTAGTTTCGCTTTCTCCAGTACGAGCTGCGTCTCGTTCTGCGGTATCTTGCGCTTGAAACATTCCTCCACGGCAGCACCGAAGGCACTTGGAAACAGCTTGCTGTTCCATAAGGCATTTCTGATCTTGGCGAGACCCCCTGGTACTGGCTTGGTCATCTTGCCATCTTCAATGTAGAACAGGTTGAATGTATTGGCATCCTCATACTGCATGACAATGACAAACGCACGACTCTCTCCAACCCATTCCTTAGCCTTGTTGATGTCATCAAATTCTTCTACTCTAAGATCACCGAAGTCAAGGTTGATCGCAATACAATAATGGTACGATCTTTTTGTCCTGAAAGACATTACTAACTGGATTGCTGTTGTAAAGTGAAATGACCACTTGCTCATTAGCGTATCTGCAAGCGCAGCATTCCCCAAGTGTTCATTGTCTTTCAAGTATTCCCATATTTCAGTGAACATTGGATTTCTTGTCATCAATCATTGAGCATAAGATGACATCCTTAGAACAAAGGATCATGAAGCTGATTGCAATCAGGAACATTCTTTCGTATGCATCTTCCAGCATTCCTGACGCAAGTGCTATGAACAATGCAATCACCGAGAACAGTAGTGCTGTTTTCATCATCGCCTTCCTCGCTTTGTCTTTTTCTTAGTTGGTTCTTGAGTACTATGTGCAAATACTTTGGCGACACCTGAGGTACTGACGGTATAAACAGTATTGCCGCGCTTGAAGAACCCTTTGATCTTGCCCTGCATGGTCATTACAGTCAGATGGTCTACATCATCTCTGGATATGACTTCAATCACGGAACAGCTCCTTTGGATACCTGTCTTCAGGGAAGAAATTGTACGGGTCTTCTGGACCGAGACCAGGATATATCTTATCGCCATATTCTGCAACGGTTTGGATCTGTTGCTCGATTGGCATATTCTCAGGGCAATAACCAATATACGTTGTCCATTCATCCAGTCCGCCATCAATCAAAGTCTCGACCAACACGACTACTTGAAAGATAGTCTTATAGTGACCTTTGTCACCAGTATACAATGCTCTACTGTTGCGAACATACTTGCGTCGCTCTACAAGTTCTGGCATTTTGCCTCCTTTCTACATTATAACAGATGTTAGTAAAATATGGGCTTCCCTCGCGGGAGAAATACGCAAATGTCCTACAAATTCCTACTTTTCCTTATCTTTTCGAGCCAGTCAGCGCGTTCATAATCCCACGCTTTTACGGCGTTTGTCCATCCATCCTCGGCATTGTAGCCAAGGCATACGAGCCACAGGAACTTCTTAGCTTCAACAACAGCTTCCATCTCGTTTGCTCTCTTTTCGCCAAAGAAAAGATCGATGTATTTCAGGACATTGACTAGAGTTCTTTCGATGCGGATGCTATGCTCTGTGACCAGATTGACATTATGTACTGCTGTCCTCAAAGTCAGGTTTGTCAGGTCGCCCATCTCGGTAGCAACCAAGGTATCTTCGAGATAGTGATCAGCGACTAAGCATTGGAACTGATGTAGTGCTTCCATCTCTTCATCATCAAGAGTGAAAGCTTTTAGTGATGACCGACACTTAGGATTATTGAGATCAATGTGCTCTTGGAAGATATGCCGTATCATCTGGAAGAGTTGTTTCTTATCTTTTATGATCATGGTGTGACTGACAATAATGCCCAACCCTTGCTCATGTCAAGAGGCTCAGCTTTTGTATGATGGACGATAAAGCAATCGGTCTGGTCATACAGAGTTTCTATGAGACTGCGAGCGTGGGACTCGTTGCGAGCTTCAACGAGATATGTTGCCATCTGGTCTTCCTTATGGAAAGTGATACGACCGACAAGTTCTTCCTCGGTATAGTGAACAGTAACTGCAAAGAGCTTGATCGCGCTTTCGTATGGAACGAAGTCCAGTGTATCCTTGAACCACTGCTCAATAGTGCGTGGATGCTCCATTGGGTCAAAATGGAGGAATGGCACATCGAGTGTGGTGCGTAGATACGCATCCCATAGTGCTTTTGCCTTCTCTTCTATGTAATCTGCATTAGACGTAACAGCTACAGAGCCATCTTCAAATACTACGAAAGCACCATCTTTATAGATCACTTCGGGTTTCATACAAGGTAACCTCCTAAAGGCAATACCCCGTTCTTTTTCTTGAGATTAATCGGTTCGGCATGAATTTCTCCAGGTTCGCTGTAGAGCACTGCTATCTTGCGTTCAGCTTCTTTTGCATTCATGGCTTGCACAATGAAGCTGAAGTGACTGATGTATGTGCAATCACAAACGACGATTCTCTTGAGGCGTGTCACCAGGAACAGCATTTCACGCTACTCGTGGGACGATGTAGAGCTTTATGCGTTCACCGCAATAGGGACAGTGATCAACCTGACCATTGTTGTAGATGTACTCATTCTCTAAAGCGAAACCGCGACTGCAATGCGGACATTTGAGAAAGTACATATCACAGCCAAAGGCAGTTTTGGACGCCCATGGGAACACGTAAATCGTCATTGACGGTTTGCTGGTCTCGCGGATCAGACCATTCTTACCGCTCAGCTTTGGAGGCTTCACATCAAGGTCAAGGTCAATGAACCCGTTATCGAACAGACGCAAGAACCTGTATGAACCCCCAATCTCCGCCTTAATGTAGAGCGTCGCAACATACCTGAGACATCGGTCCTCATCGACCTCCGTCCAGAAGTTCAAGGCATACCTGTCGCCAAGCCCTTTCCACTCATCATTGAAATTGCCATCATTATCTATGTAATCCCCTATCGCCTTATACGCATCCAGTATCACACTCTTCGGAAATTCCCCTATATGCGTAATATCACCATGATCATCATCGTCCAGGATGTTAGGGGGAGTATTGACACCGCTGTCATATTCACTGGGCAATGTTTCACGTGAAACATCCCTGCGGTAGACACATTTCCACAGTTGAGCATCCTGTACAATGCCGTCTTCTTCCATGATGAATGAGAAAGCGCACCCATTGGCATCTTCAAGATAGAAGAATGCGCTACCGACACTGACACTAGGCACGAGCCCAGGTCTTTTCCATGTAAGACGGTGTTCAGTTGCAAAGTTTACTAATGCTGCAAAACTGTACGTGTATCCTTCATAGACGCCGAAAGGGTCTTCGTCTCCCGCGGGGGATACAACGTCATCGAACACAGCACCGTTCCAGCATTCACCGCATTCTGGACATATATCATGAGGACCATAGATGACGAACTCATGTCCTTGACGGCATGTTACATGATGATGGTTGAAAGTGCCATATCCTTTAGGTTCTAAGGCATCCTCGGACACGTCTGGAGCATTCTGTCTCATCAATGAATGCTCAACATCGTTGGGATTGGCATACAGATGAATACGTGAGCGCATGTCCTTTTCATGTAAATAGGGATACCCATCGTCCTTCCAGCACTTGATACAAAAGATGATCGGACGATTAGGGATCGTGCATGTCACTTGGTGACCCCTTTGGCAAATCGCGTGGTACATGGAGTGCCTCCTTTGCACAATCGGGACACCACGACTCCGTTTCCGTCGAATCACGGTGTCCCTTTGTCACGAATAATACGAGCGAGACGGTAAATACTGGCAGGTCTCTTGATATTATCGCAAGACCTACCAGATGACAATACAATCTACTTGGCGATCTCGAAGGTTGCGCCAGTCTTGATCAGTTGGGTTGCCCAAATCCGATCAACGATGGGATTCGCACCAAGAAGCTCCTTGATGGAACTCCGATGCCCCGCAGGACTGATCGTCCATACGTGGGTCGGGTATGGGATTTCGCCCACTGTCAAGACTTCACCATCGATACTGGTGACACGGATAGCATCACCATTCATGGTTGTCTTCTGGATTTCAGGCGGTTCTTGGATGACGCCACCGCTCTTTACAACACGAACTTGGTCAGCTTGCTCAGACAAGCGTTTGTAGGTCGTGCGTTCATCGAACAGTATGCGATCAGCAGCAGTAGCCGCCTTCACAGGATCATCTTCCATCCAGCAGTTCTCGAACCGTGGAAGGATATAACCTTCGGACTGTCCGCCAATCTTGATGCGAATATTCACACCACTGCGGATAGCGCGTAACGCTTCACAGCGATAGAATACGCGGATTGACTTGTTCTCCTTGTCGGTGCGCTCGTTGTTGAACTTGTTCATAGCTTGCGCTACGGTCACAGCACTGTGATGTGCTGTTGGAACAAGCTTTCCACCATAAACGCCCAACTCGGTCCACCCATCAGGGTAGATATTCAACAATCCGAAAGGACCGAAGTCCCCACTGTGCGTCCAGTGAACGTATGCAACACTTGGAACATTCTGGCGAGCAACAGCGATATCAAATGGCACTTTCAATGCCACTTTGGGATCATTGTTGTCCACATACGCTCCACGGCGCAAGTGGCAGAGGATCAGGTTCGCCACTGCCTTTGCGTCAATGGTTTGGTAACCAAAGGTTGCCGCACCATCCATTTCAGGATTGACAATCACCTTCAGGGAGGAAGGCTTGGATGTATCCTTGCCGTTCTCGTCCTTCCAGTATGTCAGCTGAACGTTGAGGCGTTCTTTCCAGAAGTTCTGGAGTGTTGCTTCGTTCAATGAAGCAAACACTTCATCGCCATTCGTTGTCTTGCCGTTCCCATTCTCGTTGCTATCGACTGATGCCTCGAACTCTGCGTCAGTTTCAATCACGAAATCGGAACTCGGTTTTGTCATAGTGACCTCCTTGTGGTCTTCAACAGTCGCAATCTGACCGTTCATCCCATCGTTGATGCTATCGCTAACGGGGTGCTTGGTTTTACGTGGCATATATAACCTCCTATACGTCCCACAACTTTGCCATCTCAGCGGTGATCTCATCCGCTACAGTCTCACCAGGGCTGTCGAACTTCACAACCCCTAGTGATTCGAGCTCTTGAGCTTCAGCGATTTCTGCCTTGCTCAGACCAGAATACCGCTTCTGCTTGTTTGCTCGCTTGGCTTTCTTGGCGTCCATACGATCCTTATATCCCCCGATGTTGTTATCGTAACGCCAAGCATTTCTGGAGGCATGGGCAGCCTTCAGTGCCATCTGGACGCGCTTCTCGTGATCCTTCAGGGACACACTGTTGGGGAACTTGTCCTCAACAAATGCCTTTATATCGGCATACGCCTGAGTGTCCCATTCAGATGACGTTGGCGCATCGCCATCATGAGAGTCAGCCCACCGTTTCGAGATACTGGACAGCCTTCGTCCAAGCACCTCTAGGACATTCGAGTTCTCAAGCCATTCATCAAATTGCTGGTAGAATGACTTCGCCTCACGTCCCTTTTCGAGATTGCGACAACTCTCGACCTTTCGAGCGACCTGAAACAGCTCGTCTGCTTGAGCTTCCTCGATTAGCATGACAGCTGTATCAATTTGCTCTTGATACCTAGCCTTGATCACATTCAGCTCAGCCTCGGTAAAGACCGCTGCTTCTGCTAACTTGATCTTAGCCTTGGTATCAGCCACAAAGGTCTGAAGCTTTCGGACTTGAGCGAGAGCAGCCACAGCTGCTTGCTCAGTCTCCACAATCTCATCAACCTTGAAGCTGATCTCTTCAACTGCGGACTCCAAGGCAGTAAGCTCTGCCCCGAAATCCAATTCCAATAAACTACTCATATTTTGCACCTCCTATAGTGCACAGTCACAATCGCTTTCACGATCACTATCAACCTAAACCGTGAGGAATAGGTATCCATCTTTCTCGGCTTCACCACTATCGAAATAGTGGTTCAACTGGTCAAGGGAATAGAAGCTCTTATCGGCTTCCAGCGGAAAACATTCCTGGCAACCCGCAAGAACACAGACGAACTCATGTGGGTCAGACGGACGATCTGTCATCCCAAAGCTCATCATCATGCGTGTGATAGGGCGTTCACATCCATCGCAATGCTCAACAGAGATATTGTTCTTGATGCAATACTCTTTCAGAACATTCTTGCGTTCCGCGATGTCATCAAGCCCACACAAGACTGTATGAAACAGGTCTGTGCTGCCAGTCAGATCACGGCAAATGCCACGTCCGCTATAGACATAGCTCTCGTCAGAAATGTGGAACTCTTTCTTCCAGTGTGCCGTGTGCCTCTCTTGCGAGAAAGCATATATCTGATCAAACTCTTCTTCAGTCATATCGCTCCTTTCTTCTAGGTTTCGGATACTGTGGTCATCTATGCCACAGCAAGAGGGAGACCAATCCCTTTCGAGACTGGTCTCCTATTTGCCCCTGGCATAAATGGGGTTTGCCTAAATACTTACGAGGATCATAGATACCTCCTAGAAACAGATAACGACCAACAGTGGATTAGGCAGCGACCACTAGCTGTTGGGCTTGGTGACCACGGTTTCTACAGTCCCGATGGTCTTGGCGGGTTTCTCGACTGTAACGAGAGTGGATAGGGCGATAACCTCATTACGCTCGTTTAGAACGTATGAAGTTCCGCTACTCACCTCAACACCGCTCCCGCGAGGGAGCACGTGTGTCCGTGAGGTCTTACGTGATGGTCGTCCTGGCATGAGTTACCTCCTTGCAGCAAAAGACCGTACCGCATACTTGGCGCGGGTATCGCGCCTTTCTGCCTTCCTCGATGTTCTGAGGGGATTCCATTCGTAGTCCTTACGGGGGTCACGGTCCACATAACCCCCAATCTGGCGGATGACGATAGCGAGCTTGCCAGGGTACAGGCGGTAGCTCTTCGTCACGTTGATACGCTTGGTGCAGATGCGAGTGGTCATTACTGCGTCCTCTCAATCCACTCGCACAAGAAATCGTCCCTCGTCATCTCTTGCCAATCGAAGGGTTTCTCCTGCTGACGTACCAACCACAGGCTTGCTACTTCTGGAAAATCGTCTAATCCCCCTTTGATTTCCACCTGCTGTAGACAGGTGCGGCTCTCGATCATATCGCCATGATCAAAATTGGCAATGATATGATACGCCTTGCCAGAAGGAGCGAGGAACACGCGGCTCTCCAGAAGAAGCACCAGAGGTCTTCCGTCAATGTAGTTTGTGTAGTATGAGCCTTTCAGCACACCATCACAAAACAGCGTGACGAATGCCTCCACGTGAGGAAAGAGCCTTACTTTCTGTTCCTCAGTCAAAAGGTAGGGTGGTGGATTGCAAGGAAATGGCATCTCCTTGACTGCCGCATCCTTGTTTCCCCACTCCGACACAACGATCAGGCACATATTTGTGCCCTCCTTTCCCTGCATATAGAGCAGGAAGAAACATAGCTAAAGTTCCCCCTGTGCTATGTTTC
>PJET01000193.1 GCA_002825515.1 Candidatus Thorarchaeota archaeon MP11T_1
GACAGTGTGTATGAATGTTTGGATTTACAATGGGTCTCGAATCGCATTGAATCCAGATGCACGAGATCAAAAATCACTGTTTGAAATAATTCGAGAAACGAAACCAGCTATGTTTCCTGGTGTTCCAACCATGTATATGAGGCTCTTAGAACGTGATGACCTCGAAGATTATGCAAAAGATCTAAAGTCAATACGTTTCTGCAACACAGGAGCAGCAGCAATGCCTCCGGAAGTTTTGCACGAATTTGAGGAGAGAACTGGCTGTCTCATACTAGAGGGATATGGACTTACTGAAGCCTCACCAGTCACCCATAGCAATCCAGTAAGTGGAGAACGGAAAATCGGATCAATTGGAATACCTCTTCCAGACACTGAGGTGAGGATAGTAGATGTTGATGATTATAGGAAGATTGTGCCTATTGGTGAGCAAGGAGAGATCATGATTCATGGACCCCAAGTTATGATGGGCTATTGGAATAAACCAGATGCCACAGCTAGTCAAATCAAAGATGGTTGGCTTCTGACTGGTGATATTGGAAGAATGGATGAGGACGGATACTTCTACATTCTTGATAGAAAGAAGGACATGATCAATGTCAGTGGCTTTAAGGTCTATCCACGAGAAGTTGAAGATGTGCTTTTTGAGCATGAGGCAGTTGAAAACGCTGCTGTCATTGGTATTCCGGATCCTGAAATAAAAGGTAGTGATATTGTCAAAGCCTATGTTGTATTGAAAGAAGGCTTCAAAGCTAGCGAAGAGCTCGTTAGCGAAATTAGAGAATTCTGTCGAAAGAATGTTTCACCATATAAGATTCCCAAAGATATAGAATTCAGAAAGGAACTTCCAGAAACCCTTGTTGGCAAGGTACTCCGGAGAGACTTGAAAGAACAAGAATTAGGTCCAGAAGAATAGTATCTATATTTACTTAGACCTCAATTGGTCTGTATAAGGAACATCAATCCAAATGGGTTATGTATGTAATAGCTCATAATCTCCGTATATTTGAGATTTTATACCAATAATGGATTTAACTGACGAAACATGAACCGTTAGCTAATAGACCAGTTTCCAAAAAAATCAATGGATAGAAAGTGGAGAATATGAGAAGAAGATCAATGTGCATAATGTTTGTTGTGTTGCTGGCTTCTGCAATGCTTGTTGGTTTATTATACGTATATTTCTCTCAAACTCCATTAGTTGACTATGATGAAACATTGACTATCTATGAAGACACCTATCCATCTGCTGTGAATATTTCAATTTACTATGATGTTTGTTTTCATAATGTAACATTCAATGTAGTTGACGACCCTGGTTACATGATTAGAATCAACTGGAAACTCACAGTCCTTATCGAGGGGGCAAAAGGGAAAAACACAGGGCTTCAAGTAGTGCCTAGCGCGAATGACGAGTATGTGTACATCCAAATACTGAAAGAAAATCCTGCAGATGTATGTGCATTAAACAAAGGAGATGCAGAGGCATTTGTAAATGTCACTATTAATAGGGCCTATACCATTGACCTAGAGGCGTTAGCAGGTCATGGTAATATCAATTTGACTGCTAGCGGTGCAACCTTCTCAAATATTAACATGCATCATGGCATAAATTGTCCTGGCAATAATGGAATTAACATGACGAATTCTATTGTATATGGGGATCTAATTTGTCAAGTTACAACAGGTCATTATTGGGTGAGACTCGATAATGTAGATGTCGGAGGCGCATTAGAGTGTACACCAGTAGACCGAGGAACTCTAATCGAAATATGATGAAATTTCAATGACTTGAATTATACATCTAATCCACATAGAGAAACTCCGAAGAAAGAAACATTCACAATTCTGAGAGTTCCAAGGCTGAACCTCGAATGCAATAATAATCCCAGCGTAGACTCATTGTCTTAGTTATTGAACATTCTGAACAAAGACATCCCTTTTGCTCGTTGTTCATTCGACTTTTTCCAAGCGTGCAGTATACAGCGTTCATCTCACCTGTTTCTCGGTTTGTTGGACACCTACTGCATTGACAAAGATGTAATACTTGCTCAGAGCTTCTCTTTATCTCTGCTTCAGACATACCTCCCATCAATGCTTTGTATTTCTCTTCAAACGAGTCAGTGGACCATGTCTCAATGTTAGCCATGCATTGCACCCTGATACGTTTTTTTAATATTCTCGAAAGCTCTCTCTAGTTCATTTATTTGTGCCGGACACTCCGGGGTGTGATCATGCAAGATTGCATTCACTTTTTCAGATGCTCTTTCAAGAGTTTTCTTTGACCCAGATTCTATCCATGAGTCTATGCTCAACCTACAAATAATTTCTGAAGGCATGAAATGTTCAGTTCGTAATTTCTTTGAGGTGTGTTTCTGCCTCAGATAATCACCACTGAATCCAACCTTTGCTATTAGTTCTGTTATCAAGCTAAGATCATCGAATTCTATACCTCTGGAAAATCTGTATGCTGAGCCACACAGTTCATTATCAATTACAAGCTTCTCGAGAGACTGACAATTTAATTGCGCAAGCATACCGGGCCCCGAAATGACGTTGATGCCAGCTATTGCTCCAAGAACTAACCCGATGCCAGATTCGAACCCACTCTGAGAGTCTTCTGTCTTTGCATCACTTGTCCCTAAATAAGATTGAGTTGGAAGTCTGTAGTATTTTCCTATTTCAGAAGAAGCACAAGCCGCAAGTATTGCTTCAATTGATGCAAATCGTGGAGTAGCATATTTCATATCAAATGAACCAGGAGCACCTCCATAGATTATTGGAGCTCCAGGATTTACAAGCTGGGAGATAACAACACCCCCTAAGATTTCTGCATTAGATTGAACAAGGGTACCTTGAATTGTAACTGGACTTGTAGCTCCCATTAGAGGGGCTGGTACGATTGTTGCAGGAATGGCAGCTGCTGAACAGTCCATTAAATGCTGAGATCCAACATCATCCCATGTTAGTGGCGAAGTTGGGCAGCAATCGAAAATAGCACGAGGATGACTAGCGAGTTCCTCAGAGGTTCCTGCAACTGCTTCTAGTAGCAGTTTCATATTTTGAACATCCTCTTTCCTGAATGCTCCTGTTATTATCGGTTTTGCAGAATGCTTCAATATAATATAGAGCCTATACAATCCTGATAGACTCTCAGAAACATCAGAAGGCACAAGCGCTGTACTCTGGGCTTTGATATTATCCAAATTGTCGACCAGTTGGACCAGTTCAATACAGTCTTTCAGTTTTCCCTTACGGATTTCTCTGGTCTTTCGGTCTTTATAATAAACAGCTGTTGATCCTGGATTGAAAATCACATTTTCAGAACCTATAGTATCAGTTCTATCTCCATCTCGAGTGTAGATATCAAATGAGGATGGTGCTTTTTTTATTGACTCGTTGACAAGCGAGGACGGAATCTTTACTTGATCTGAATCCAGTGTACAACCATTATCTTCAAGAAGTGATTTGGTCGTTTCATTCCTCACCCTAAGCCCAATTTTTTCAAGAATATTCAAAGTAGCGTTGTGAATAGATTCTAGTTTGGTTCTTGATAGAAATCTGATTGTTGTCATCTCATGTGAAAGAAGTTATTCGTGAACTTAAGTCTACATGATTGATGACATCAACTATTTGCGATTGAAAGGTTCATGCTCATATAATACGGCAATAGACGATTTCGCGCTAAAGGGGGATACATAGGCATGAGATATATTAGCAACGCTATACATCACGGAAATCACTCCTTTAATCTTGGAGGGTAATTTGATGGCAGAAATACCAACACCAACAACTGGTTATTCTGCACCAGCTAAAAGCAGACCATTGGGTGTTACAATACTCGCAATCCTACTAATATTGGGTGCAATATTGAATCTAGTTTCAGTACCTGGGGGTCTAATTCTATATGGAGCACTGTATACGGGGTATACAGCTTTGATAGGTATAATCAACTTGATTATAGGTATTGCTCTATTTCAGATGATTCCATGGTCGAGGATGGCTGCAATCATCATGCAGGTCATTAGTTTAGTCCTCGGACTTACCCTTTCAGTAGTGCTTGGTGGTATGTTGTTTGGTGCATTAGGTATTAGCATAATGTTGATGGCAATGCTGCCTTCAATCATCATCTCGCTAATTGTAATTATCTACCTAATGCAAGGATCAATCAAAGCAGCATTTGAAGGCACTCAATGGTAAAACTAGTTATTTTCAGGAGGGGTCTTTGACCCCTCTTTGGTTTTTTTTTCACAATCCCAAACTTAGGCCGAATAAGATTAATAGCTGGACACCAATGAATAATTGGTATAATTTGTGAGGTATTGAGGATGTACGAATATGAGGGGACAAGTCAAGCAAAGATTCATGACGAACTAACCTTGCCTGAAAATTATTCGATGGAAGATGTCAAATCAAGAGTTAAGTCCTGGCTAGCTTCTCCTATGGGTTCAGAATATGTAATGGAAGTTGTTCATGAAAGGCATATAATTCTTTCAAAGTCAAAACATGATATGAGAGTGTGCTGTGCTGGATGCGTTACAACCTGTGTCGGTTCTATTTTGGTTGCAGCTATAGTTGTTGCAGTGGTAGGAATCTACGATTACTATGCATTCATGAACGCTATGATGGGAGGTATAAGTATCATTTTAGTAGTCATGGGCATTTTTGTAGCTATTTTCTGTCTGAGACCTCAAAAAGCAATAATCGAGATGAGATTTGGGACTGAAATTCCAATCAAGGTTTCTATCTATAGATCGGGTGAGCTAGAAAAATCCGCTAATGAGTACATGTCTCTCAAAAACTCAATCCATAGGGAAACGGGTCATGCAGGTCCATCTCTAGATTACTAGAAAAAAAAAGATGTAACAAAGGAGGATTAGGTGTGTCATCATTTAATGATGAATTCACGGTGCCAGAGAATTATTCGATGGAAGATGTCAAGTATAGAGTCAAGTCATGGAATGCATCTTATCTTGGGAAGGATTACATTATGGAGGTAAGATCTGAACGGCACATCATCTTAACAAAGGCGAAACATGACATGAGATTTTGCTTCTACCCATGTATCGCATTACTACTCGGAATTCCACTCCTAATCTTGATGATTATGGTTTCTCCTTTTTTCGCTTTTTTTGGTATTTTCCTCTATATTGGCATTGTTGTTATTGTTCAAGTGTTTGCGGTCTACTTCTTTTGTCTAAAACCAGAGAAGGTAGAGTATAGTATCACTTTCACGCATGATATGCCCATCCATGTCCGAGTAATTGCCACAGGTGAGATAGACAAATCTGCTCATGAGTATCAAGCATTGAAGGACAGTTTGTATGGAGGTAGGAGCAGTCAAGGACAAGGTCTTGAACTAGGCTATTAAACCATATAGTCCTGAATGAAAGAGATAACATTATCACTCAGAATCTATCGAAATTCTCCAATCAATTCTCGGTGATGTAGATGAATCTTCCAATGATTATTGTCCATGGAGGAGCAGGTTCTTGGAAAGATGAAAGAATTCCAGTTGGCATCGAGTACGTGGAAAAAGCAGCTAAAGCTGGATTTGATATTCTGATATCAGGAGGTTCTGCAGTTGATGCCGCAGAAGTATGCACACTCTTCATGGAAAACTGTGGAAATCTAAATGCTGGAAAGGGAGCTCGACCCAATCTTGATGGAATCCTTGAACTTGATGCGATGATTGTTGATGGGAAAAATCTTCAGTTTGGTTCTGTGGGAGCAATCACAGGAATTCAAAATCCAATCTCACTTGCGAGATACATTATGGAAAAGACAGACTTCAACTTCTTTGCAGGTGAAAACGCAAAGAAACTGTATGATAAAATGTTAACCGAGGGATATCGAAAAGAGTTAAAGAGTGGAGAAATTAAAATGCCTCCCAGTGTTCCGATTGGAGATACAGTCGGATGCGTAGTTGTTGATTCTAGGGGTAATATTGCTGCAACTTCATCTACTGGCGGAATTTCAAAGAAGCTTCCTGGTAGGATAGGAGATTCACCTGTAATGGGTGCGGGAGCTTATGCGAATGATGTGTGTGGTGCTACAGCAACAGGTTGGGGCGAACATATTATGCGTGTAGTTCTGAGCAGGATGGTAGTTCTCTATGTGGAAGAAGGCCTTGATGTCATATCAGCTGCAAAGAAAGGAATGGATATGTTTGAGAAAAAGACTGGAAGTGAAGCAGGTATTATTCTCGCTGATAGCAAGGGCAATTTCGGGTATGCTACAAATGCAAAAGCAATGCCGGTAGCTGTGATACATGGCAAAATCGACAATCTCCAATCACATGTGTGTATAAAATGAAATTGGTGGTATAGCTAGATCGTAATCAATAGCATTCTGAAACTAACAATTTAGGACATTACTCAATCATTCGAATTAACAAATCTCCACCGAAAAATCAGCGATGCCCAACTTTTACCTAAATAAGTTTATTGAATGTAGTTGCTACGAAACCACACCTTATATTCATACTAATTTCGTCTTTTCACACGTGGTTAGGTCTTCTAACCCGGACCCGGAAAAGGCATAGGAATCTCGCATTGAAGCTCACAATCCACAGCTTTCTCGTATTCAGTGCATCCATTCTCGTGTTGGAAAATTATGGTTTCGTCTTTTTCCGGGTCTCACCCCTTTCATCTTGAAGTTCATTGAAATTTTTAGTTGCATCATAAATTTATGCAGCAGGGGAGACTATTTCGTAGACAAAGTGAAGAATTGACTGTTCATCCTAATATGGTTAAACTTAACCACAAGGCTTTAAGCTAATTTGCGCGTGAACATGCTGGCCTTAAACCAAGGTGGAATATTTTAGAGATTGGCAAAAAAACGAAAATCAGCAGGTCGAGCTAAGGGTGGCGCTGGTCATAAAGGTGGCGTCCAATGCTCAAGATGCGGAAGACTTGTCCCCGCAGATAAAGCAAAGAAATACACGAAGAGTGTAAGTTCGGTAGAGCCACAAATTGCTCGTGAACTTCGACAAAGTGGGGCCTACATCCCAGTACATAGAGTAACATCCTATTATTGTGTTAGTTGTGCTGTTCACTCAGGGAAGGTTCACATTCGAGATACCAGAGCTAGAAGATCTGCCCCAGCTCGATAACTCAATGTAATAATGATAAATAGCATCTCAAACATAGACTTCATTGGTCTTATTGATCTAATTAGTGGAGACTCCGTAATTCAGTAGTATAAAACGGATTATTTTGTTACCTAAACATAGCTACTTTCGTCGGGACCTTTACCTACCATTTGATCTAAAACCATATCATAATCAGCATATGGTCGAAGACCAGGCAGTTTCCCGATTGGTCTACCATCTCTGAAAGCTATGACCATAGGAACTGACTGTACGCCAAACTGAACTGTTATGCGCCTGTTCTGGTCAATATCAATTTTCCCGAAAAACACTTTCCCTTCATAGTCTTTGGCAAGTTCAGCAAAAATCGGTGCAAGAGTCTTACATGGACTGCACCACTGTCCAAAAAAGTCAACTATTGCGAATTTCGTCTTTTGTATTGTCTGCCAGAAATTTGCATCGGTTAAAAGATTCACAAGACCATTAGCCATTGGTTCTAAGGGTTGGGGCTTTTGAGCCTGCTGAGCCCGTTCCATAAGAATCTGCATTTTCCTGCGACGTATCTCTTCTAGCTCATCGTCATTTAACACGGAAACACCTCTTACGGATGTGCATTTATTTTGCACAACCGTATTTGAAGTCTTCGATAGGAACCATAGGATTATGTTATTTTACCGATTCAGGTCCGTTTATATCCAGCTCTAGCAC
>PJET01000194.1 GCA_002825515.1 Candidatus Thorarchaeota archaeon MP11T_1
AATTACAAGTGGAGGAAGACCTGAATCCTACGGAAGTTGCTCTATTGTCAGTAATAGAGGTCAGAAACAAGGTCACCGATGGATGTATTTTATGTGGGCTATGCATCGATCTCTGTCCATGGGACGCGCCTATGATAGTCGACAAGACCTTACATGTGCGTCAAGAGAGGTGTAGGGGTTGCGGTGTTTGTGTTGCGGCATGTCCTAAGAATGCAATTGATATGAGAGTCTACGGGACCGACGAACTTCTGGATTTAATACGCTTTGTGCTAGAGGAGCAAGGTATAACCGAGTATCCCCCTACAGCATTTGACCTAATTCATGAGGCCGAGGAGGCTCTTCTGACAGTCGAGAGGATTCTATCACACAGTGATCTCGATGAGAATCTTGAAGGAATGCTGAAGACTCTGAAGAGAATCATTGAACGTATCGGAAGAACTGAAACAAGATTTCGGAGAGAAACAAAACAGATCAGTCACTCGGTTTGATAGTTGCTAAATCTCGAGGTTTCCCCCGTTTCGTCAATAAAGTGACTTGAGCCATATTCTCCAGCGGCACCATTCTTCTAAATCATAAGTCTTCATTACTCGGCATCATTGTCCACATATGCAGGTAGTGTTACGACAAAAACAGATCCCTTTGAATAACTCCCCACTACTCTATCCAAGACTTCAATCATCCCGCCAAATGACTCAATCAAAACTTGGACAACCCACAATCCGAGACCGGTTCCATCTGCACCTTCCATGAAACGACTGAACAGCACTTCCTTTCGCTCAGGTTCAATACCACGACCATAATCTATCACGTGGATTTGATACATTTTTTTGCCATCGACGGTGATGTTTTTGATTTCTAGATCAATTCTCTTGTTTTGATTAGAATACTTGACAGCATTGCGAAAGAGGTTCATAAAAACATCAGTCAGGAGGTCATTGGCATAGACATAGTACTCAGCATCATCAACTTTGATGTTGAACTCAATATCGTCAGGAGTACTTATCTGAATGACCTGATTAAGCGCTACATGAATGGAGGACATCAGATCCATTCGTTCCAAATTATCGGAAAGACTGCTTGATTGTTGGCCCAGATGCCTGACATTTCTTATTAGATGATCGGCTCTGGTCAGACTGAGTCTGGCTTCCGCTATAGCTTTTGATTTAGCCTCAGGTGAAGCATCATTGAGATTCAGAATTCCGAGAGCAACTTGTATGGCCTGCAGATAGTTTGTGATGTCATGACCCAACAAATCAGCATAAACAGTTGCCTTACGCTGTGATGATTCAGCCTCAAACATGGTGTTTAGATATAGCATGCCCAGAAGGACTGGACCCAAAACTAGACCGACCAAGAGCAAAATCTCTGCAGCCCACCACCCAACAGACCATTCTTCGAAGACTGCCTTGAGAATATTCCGTATAATCCATAACGAGAGAAAACCCGCTGTGATAACACCAGCTGATTCCCAACCTCCACCCTTTGTTGTAAGATGATACTCAAGGTAGATGAATGCGAACATGGCAAGGAGATTAGCGACAAGTATGAAAGATGCTGCAAGAGGCGTGTCAATCACTTCAGGATTGAGTTGTAGTACTTGATATCGGATGAATTCTCCAACCCAAACAAAAGTTACAATCAAACAAATCCATAGGACAATCTTCTGGGTTTGGTAACTCTCGAATTGTCGTGTAGATGGTTCAGTAATGCTATTAGTTGCCCAGAACAGGAGAATTATGGAGAGTATACTTCCGATTATATATGGAAGAACGTGTTCATATCCGGCTATTAGCAGGTCACTAGGACTGAAGAGTACCAGATGCAGCTCCATATACGCCCAAGTGAGAAACAATAGTATCAGAGGGTAATACTCGGGGGAAGGATTTCTCCTTGAGTAAGCATAAACCAAAAACGCAATCAGGCCAGAGAGAAATGCCGCTTCTCCATGTGAAAGATAGTAAGCTCCCAAGAATATTAGTGAGATTCCTGGTGCCCACGACTCAACAAGTACAAACACAATGAATGGTGTAAGAGCTAAAAGGCAAAGAGTAGCAATCGAGGCGTCTGCTCTCCATCGACTTATGCCCAGCTCCATTTGCCATGGGACTGCGATTGACATTGTTAATGAAAAGAAACCTCCTGCTTGTAGAACAAGTGACAGAGTCCACATACCCGAGGGCAATATCAGATTAAGAAAAAGAGGAATACTAGCCATACTAAATACAGTCAAGCTTAGCAATAATAGGACTAAATCGTATTTTTGGGATTCCTTTTGATACTTAATCACATACACTCCTGTGAGTAAAAAGGAAATGATAGCGATTGAAATCCCTATGAACCCAACAATGACAAGGAAGACTTCCGAGAGAGAAGTCAATACGAGTGCATAGAAGAGGCCATAGAAGGCTAGGGATCCAATAGTTACTAGGAGTGCTACTGCCTTATTCACCCTAGTTGAGAATTTTCTGTTACTTAGGATGATGGCGGATAAAAACATGATTCCGAGCATTGAAACTTCTATGATGTCGCTTGTAATGCGATCCATAGTTTTCATTACGGTTGGAGCAGTAAGACCTAGTAGGTAATCCACGCTACTGCCGATAAAGATGATACCCTGAGTGACTAAAGCTGCGAAGAATATCAAATTCTGTGTCGAGGGATTTCTTCTGTAAGTGCCATAGACATAAGCTGCAGCTGCGATTGCCAAAAAGGCAAGTAATGAATCAAATGCAATGATGGTGTCTGGTGATTCCCAAGCTTGGGATCCAATAATTGTTAAGGCTGACGCTGATGCTAATGTTAGGATTGCACGAATGCCAACTTGGCCCAAGATTTTACGGTTACTAGTCAACTGCATGCATCGCCTTAGTTGATATATTGAGGATTTTTCATTTTTGAGTAATATTGTGTTAGTATCACGGTGCTGAAAGAAGATATTTTGTCAATCTTAATAGATTGTAAGACATCTTCATTGGTGACTATAAAATCCTCTCAAGTAGAGTCAGGGTCATGGTGGATTCTTCGGATGGCTCGACCCAGTCCAGTGTGTACAGAGTATCCACAAAATCAGTTTGATAGATTCCAAAAATAAGGTCACATTTCGAGCTTGTGGCTTGTGTCAAATGATGTGAGAGATGAGTAAGAAATCTTGTTTCGGTACTCGCATAGATGGTGAAACACCACACCTGTCCACTCTTATCATCCCGTGGGAATCCGAGTGAGAAAGACTTGATTTCACTGTTCTCAGTCTGAATCCAGAACCTTGCTGTCAATCCAATCTTGTAGAGGCTTTCTTTAGTTGCATCTAGTGCCTTCCAATCGTATATCACGACATTGTAAGGTAAAATTCCAGAATCGATCAAGTCAGGAATTAGTTGGATAGAATCTACCTCCTGAAGAGATTGCTCTGAAACTCTCCAAGAGATTTCATCAGGTTTTTCATGCATGTAGAAGGCGAGATCGAATTTTCTCTCCATGCCTACTGTTTCACCAAGATGTAATGATTGACGATTATCTGTTGCAGTCGTAAATCGAATACGGTCTAATTTGATCTCCTTTGCGACTTCAACAACATGTTTTGTGATAATTGATGCGAGACCCTTGTCTCTGTAATCAGGATGAACACGAAGACCTTCCATCCAGCCCGTTCTTCCATCTTCAATAACTCTTAGATTTGCCAGAGCGACAACATGTCCATTATACTCTATAGCTGCAGAATGTGAATTCTTGTCCTTCAACCAAACATCGAAGAAGTATGGAAGGTAGTCATGACCTTGCCAAGTCTTGCTTGCGATTTCGAGAATATCATCTCTGTCTGATTCCTTGAGTGGTCTAATATTTTGATAGATGGCATCTCTGTCCAATTCTTGAGCCTCTCTAGTCACCTGTGGCATTCACTGTTTTACCTTCTACCATCAAGATTGATGTGCGTTCTGGAGCTCTTGTTCGATGACTTACTCCTTTTGGCACCATAAATCCTTGTCTAGGCATCAAATCGTGAGTTATTCCCTCCAAATCTATGTGAAGCAGACCATCAATCACGTAAAAGAACTCGTCCTCATGGTCGTGTTTGTGCCAGTGAAACTCCCCATGAATAACACCTAACCTCACAACGCAGTCGTTTACTTCACAGAGTGAAAAGTTCTGCCAGTTTTTCCTACTTGCTTGAATCATGGAAGGAATATCAATTAGTTCAAGGGGACTGTGCTCAATCTTGGTACTGATGGAATACCTATTATCGTCATTCATAGAATGAGTGTAGGATTTATTCCTCAACAACTTTTCGGGAGATCTTGTATACTACTTGATGTTCGTAATCTGGACAACCTAGTGTTGCGTGGTCTTCTTCCGAACCAAAAAACTTGCCACCAGATTCCATAACCATTATCCATGGAAAGAGGATATTGAATGAAGTCGGACACATTTTTCCTCGATCTTCTGGATAGTTATAGATGGTGCCTACTTTCTGACCCATTGAACACTCGCCCGTCCCTAGAATATCGACTACTTCGATTGTCACCTTGTATTTAGGAATTTAAATCACCACGCAGATTTCAAACGGTCTGTCAAGTATTAAAAAGAGCGCAAGTACGCAAAACTGAAAACGGATGAACTCAAGCCCATCGTATGTCATCCGATGACAATCACCTCTCAATGACTGTCTGGTGTACATTAATTCCGCCAGATGAGATTGGAAAGCTGATAAAGTATGAGGATGATTTACGTAATGTCAATCAAATCTATGAGGACTGGCTTGTATCAATGAGAGGAAAGAGCTTCGTAGGAGGAGACACAGGACTTCTTCTCGATCGAATCAGGATGCTCATGATCAACATTGGTATTGCGTGTGCTATGAATCGAGATCTTGCTGAAGAGATTCAGTCCATTCTATCTACTCATCTCCGGCAGAGAGCTTTGAACATGATAGCGGATATGCCCAGCAATTCCACTGAAGATGTAGTGACCAAGGAAACACTCTCCACATTCTTTACTAATCTGAAGTTTACTCGGGATATCTATCCGGAGGAAGAAATAGAAAAAGCAACCTCTGAGAGAGTCAAAGCTCCAAAAGGGCAGTCAAAGGGATCATTGAGTAAACTTCGCGGAAGAGAATCAAAGAAAATTAACAAGCAGCAGATATCTAAGAGGATTTTACTTGAGAGCTCAAATGTTTTGAAGCGACTCTATATGCGACTTCTAAGTCCAGATCCTTGGGGAGAATACTAGACCTGTAAAATTTGGTCATTCTGTTTTTGAAAACAAGTTTTGGATTCTTTCATCACTTTCCAATCAGTGTAGAACATTCTTACCTCTAGGTAGTTCTCATTCACACTCATCTCGATGAAACTGGCATCAGTCTTTCCAGCCCATCCTCCTGTAGCGCCCGATATAGTTCCGGGATTCAAGAACAATCTATCCTTATACAGTTCAATAGATGGCTTATGAGTATGACCGTGAATTGCCACATCAGCTCCAATTTCTTGTGTAATTTCCCAGAGCTGTTTGATGTTTCCTCTCGGGCGTAACTGGGTTCCATGAAGAAGGAGGAGGTTGAACTCATCGAGCTGAATCAGTTCATGAAAATTGTATTGACTGCCGTAGTCCATATTACCAACCACAGTGAAAGAACGAGGTAATGGCGGAAGTGCAGACTTCATGTCTTCTTCTCGTACTAGATCGCCTGTAATCAAAGCAAGTGTGTAGCTAGTCTTCTCTATATGGTCGTAGAATGCTTCTGGAATTGAATCCCTACGAGATGGGATATGAGCATCCCCAAAGACTAGCACACATTGGCTCATTTGGTTCGTTCCTTGGTGAGGTTATCTAAGATTTTTGTGTAGACTTCCTTCTTAGGGCTTTTTGCCAGCTTCGAGAGGCGTTCAACAATGAGCTCAGGAGTGCTTCTTGCGAGTATACCGAATCTTGGAGTTCTATCTACAATAAGGTCCAAGTTTTCATCAAGACCTTTTGCCTCAATACCGTCAATTCTGATTGGAACATCTGTCACCTCTGCAATCTCTCGAGCTAGGTGGCTGCAAATGACAGTTGATGTATTGGGATCACTTTGTAAAATCTCGATAAGTCCTGCAATCACATTTGCAGCGCTACCGGGTTCAGTGATTGCTTCCACTTCATCAAAGAGAGCTAGTTTTGATTTGTCTGACACTACAATCTCTGCAAATTGCTTCAGTGTTGTTTCGAATGCCCCAGCGCTCACCATTCCTCGGCTCTTGTAGAAGAAATATAGCTCCTCAAAGACTGGGAGGTATGCCTTATCTGCTGGCACGGGAAATCCTGATTGAGCTAATGTTACTATCTGAGCAAGTGTCTGTATTGTGGTGGTCTTTCCACCACTGTTAGCACCTGACAGAAGGGCACAGTTCTCGCCATTCGTGCCTTCGGGCTGAAATGGTGTTGAACCAATTGCATAATCAATCGCTTGAACAGGACCATGTTTACCTTTGATGTGGCTCTCAGTCAAGAAGAGATTAGTGGCTCCCTTTACACCTACTCCTCTATACTCTCGAGAGATTTCAGGAGTCTGTAATTTGTAATCGATAGAGAAGAGTCCTACAGCAAGGAACAGATCAAACTCAAGCAGGGTCTGAACTGCTTGATTCACGACTTCTTTGAGATCATCTAATTCGTTCGCAAACTTCTTTATGAGTCGGAATTGTTTCTCTGCGAATATTCGTCTCAACCTATCTTCAAGGTCGTTGATTTGTGTGACGACCATTTTAACTGGTAGAGAGATCTCTTCACTTATGATGCCAGTTACCCAGTCTGCTTCTCTGACTGTGAGTCCAAGCATTTGTACTAGTTTGTCCTCAGCTTCTTGAAGTGTTGTAGTGAAAGTTTCAACAATCTCAGCAGGAAGCATATTTCTCAATGCACTTCCATCAGCCCCCTCCATATCTGCTGATTGTAGGATACTGATGATTTGTTGTCCTCCAAGTGTGACTTCGCTCTTTGAGATTCGTGATGTTATCTCTTCATTGAGCCAAGCCTCGGTTTCAGCTATAGCAGTTGGGAACACCTTCACAGCATTGCGATACCTATCTAGGTCAGAATCAATCCCCTGAGCCAAATCGCCATTCTCGTCAATGTTTTTCAGAATCTTACCAACTTTTGTGAGACGTTCAAAATCTAAAGCTGATGTAAATGTCAAAACGGACTCATTTGTGGGAATCTTATCGAAGGCTTCAACTATCTGACAAGAAGCATCAATAACACGATAATTGCGTGCATAAAAGCTGACTGTCTTCTCGGGGAGAACATCTTCTATCGACCAGTCCTTTCCTAAAATCTCAACATTATCTAGCATGTCTATTGAATCATCATAGACTCCGAGTGGAGAGATGTAAATCACAAGGTCATATCCCTGAGCATAGTCAGCACCATTTTCACCTTCGGACAAGACATAGACGGGACACCATCTGTCTACACCCTCCTTTACGAGTGTGTCAAAGACCTTTCCATCATTTGTAATTATAACACGGCCTTCTATTCTCCGCGGCTTTATCCTTCGATATAGTCCTCTGACTTGACTCAAAAGGCTCCTAAGCTGCTCACGTTGTTCGGTCTTGAGTCCTC
>PJET01000195.1 GCA_002825515.1 Candidatus Thorarchaeota archaeon MP11T_1
CATGTAACAACACTTCTCTTGCTGTTCAACCAGTATGCAACCATTGCAAGCAACACATACATGGATGCTGAAGACATTGCAGCTGTCACAATGCCTGGAAAGATTTGAAATGGAGTAATAATAGTTACAAATCGGAATTTTGGCTTTGGGGTAATAGCTTCTCTACTAAGAATTTAAAAAAAACTGCTAGGCTATTACAAATTAGAACTCTTCAAGCGTTGCTTGGGTTATAGTTGCAGCTTTTAGCATACGATCGAGCTTCACTTGCTGCTTTGGAGTTATCCTCTTCAGAATTGATAGCATCTGGAACGCATTTAAGGGAGCATTACCAGCAAAGTGATTATTGAAGTAGCCAAAAGTGGTTTCAACACTGTTCGTCACTTTTTCCAGATGAGGCACCCACTCTTCAAGTTCCTCAACTGAATATCTATAGTTAAACCAAGGATTCGTTCCATGTCCATGCCATCGGATGTAAGAGAAGTCAGCAGTGATGCGAAGGTCAATGGGGAGCTTTGGTTCATCAACAATAACATTCGCAATGCCATAGTTTTCTAGTAACGACCAGACTTTCCTAACTAGCCATGATTCATCCCTAAATTCGATTGCATAACGAAAGGAAGGGTTTAGTGCTGAGAGAAAGGTTTCCAGGTCTGCCATCTTTGATATCTTCCAAGGTGGAAGTTGAATAAGAAGAACAGGAACACGACCATGAAGTGGTTCAATTAACCTGAAGAATTCATTGAGAGTTTCGCCACCCTCTCCTGTTAGGTCCAGGCGTGTATCATGTGTGACCTTTTTTGGAAATTTGGCAGTGAAGAATACATCCTCATCTAATGACGCCAAATGCTTCACAAATTTTGGCTGTGGAAGTGCATAAAATGTTGAGTTAATCTCTGCTGTATTGAAATAGTTAAGATACTGCTTCAGTAGTGATCCTCTGGCTGTATAGAAAATTCCCTTCCAGTCCTTTTCATACGACCAACCACTTGTTCCAATATGAAGCCCTTTTTTCATCAATCTCATTCCTCTTTTTTGCACGAGCAACTATCTGTCTTCCGGAAGATTATCATGATAATGAGATTCATAAGAAGGTAGGTCAAAACAAGGTGATGTGAAACCGATGATTGCAGAGAGTGTAAAAGCAGAGTTTAGCAATTTGGAGATTCATATGGGTGACTTCAAGGATAGCAAGTTCAAGATGAAGTGCGTTGTGTCTTATATTGACCAACTGCTTGTTATGAATGGAGGAAAGATGGTAGCCACAATGCATGCTCGCAATATCGGTAATGTCCACCTTGAGAAGAAGGGTATCAGAATTGCTGGTTTGAATTTTGAAATTAGAGAGGGCGATGAAGTAAGTGTTGCTTCCGGGTCTATTAGACTAGAATTAGATGACGCCGAAGGATGGTATAAAGAACTCTGGGGTTGAACCAAGACTTAAAACGTGAGAAGGCTTGAGCAAATAGGCGGCTCTCTGGTGGTTTGATGATGTCAGAAAAGATTGAATTTATTGAACTAAGATTTCCGGACCTACTTGGTAGAATGAAGGCAATGATTGTACCCTGTAAGCCGGTACAAAATCTTGAAGCAGTTGCTAAAGATCCATCTTTGAAGAGGGGCACAAGTTGTGATGGCAGCTCGGTAACTGGACTAGCAACTGTTGAATCTTCAGATTTACGTCTTGTTCCCGATCCTACATCATTGATAGAGCTTCCATTTGTTGCACATCGGACAGCGGCTGTAATGTGTTTTGTGAGAGAGAAGGCTGCAAAAGACACAGAATACTTCCCCTTAGACAGTAGAGGACTCTTGCACAAAACCTGTGATGAGCTACTGCAAGGAGAATTGCAGCTTAAAGTGAAAGTAGAACCTGAGTTCCATCTTATTACACCAGATGGTGAACCCTTTGATGAAGCTGGGTACGCTGACACCTTTCCCCATAGTCCAGGAATGGACATACTTTTGGACATTGCATCAGCACTAGGAACTCTAGGTATAGAACCAAGAGTGATTCATCACGAGGTTGGTGAATCTCAGCAAGAGATTGAACTTGAATACGCTGATGCAAAGAAAATGGCAGACAGCATTCTGATTTTCAAGAATCTTGCTAGATCGATTTCCCAAAGTCAAGCGATTGATGTGACTTTCATGCCGAAACCATTTGAAAGTCAGGCTGGTAACGGTTTACATTGTCACTTGCAGCTCTGGGATGGGGACAAGAATCTGTTTGGTGTTGGCGAAACATCAGAATTATCTGATACAGCTAAAATGTTCATAGCAGGTTTAATTGAACATGCACCAGCAATTACAGCCTTTGCAAATCCAACAATTAACTCATACAAACGGCTTGTACCCCATCATGAAGCACCTGTATACATCACATGGGGGATGATGAACAGGACAGCTCTGATTAGAGTTCCAATGTTTAGCTCTGGTGATAATGCCGCAATAGAGTTTCGGTCTCCAGACCCAATGGCTAATCCTTACCTTCTTTTCACTGCAATCATTGCTGCAGGAATGGATGGTATCAGTAGGAAGTTAATTCCGCCTGAGCCTCGTAACGAGGATATTTTTAAAATGACAGATGAGGCGAGGGACAAACTCGGAATTATAATTCTTCCAACTGCATTGGATGAAGCTCTTGACGCGTTAGAAAGAGATAATGTAATCAGTAAGGTTGTGGGACCAGAAATTTTGAAAACTTACGTCGAATTGAAGAGAGAAGAGTGGAGGGAATACACTAGTCAAATTGTTACTGATTGGGAATGGGAGATGTACGAGTATCATTAACTCTTGTTGAAGAAGCCAGATAAACGATCAAATGCCTCATCAACAGCTTCAGGTGTGAGAGGGCCTATGGAGATACGCACATGACCTTCTCCTGGATTTCCAAATATAGACCCGGGTAAAATCAATGTCCCAGTAGATTGCAGAATTTCCATCACAAGTTTTCGAGAGTCTAAACAACCTTTCACACGTGGAAAGAGATAGAATGTGCCTTTGGTGTATACTGGTTCAAATGCATCAATCTCTCGCAATCTTAGATATGCAAGATCCCTCAGAAGGTTTAATCGTCCAAGCTCTTTCTCAACCTCGTCTAGTCCTTCCTTCAGGACCTCTAAAGCAAGCATCTGTCCTGCAGTAGGAGCACATATGGAAACGGTATCCTGAACCTTGAGGAATTCCTTCGTAAAAGCTGCTGATCCAACCACATAGCCCACACGCCAACCACTCATTCCAAAGTCTTTCGAAAAACTGCCAAGTGTTAGAACATGTTCTTCAGCATCTCGACGAGAACGGGGACTATAGTGGTCAGCTCCATCAAAAACCATTCTTGAATATGTTTCATCTGAGATGAGTGTGATATCATGTTGAATACATAAATCCACTATCAGATTGATCACTTTTTTACCATAGACAGCTCCCGTCGGATTATTTGGAGATATCAAACAGATTGCACGTGTTTTATTGTCAATTGCAGCCTCTATTTTCTCCACATGTGGTTGGAATTCATTGTCAACTGGGACTTCGACGACATGGCCCCCTGCAAGTTTAACAGCCATAACTGAGTTGAAATAATATGGCGTGGGCATGATTACATTTTCATTTGGTCCTAGAATTGTCAAGATTGCACCTGTAAATGCATTGTTTGCACCTGCAGTAATCACAAGTTCATTCTGCGGATTAACATCTATTCCAGATTTCTGACGTAGATAAAGAGCGAGTTCCTCACGCAGTTCTAATAATCCTTCGTCTGGTGTGTAGAGATGTGTTGCGGGGTGAGATAATCTATCACGTAGAGCTGTTAATGATCCTTCTGGAGGAATATGTCCTGGAAGTCCTTGACCTAAGTTCAAGAAATCCGGAGAGGAGATATACTTCTTAGCCGCTTCAATCAGCTTTACAATCGGGGGCGATTGGATATCCTCAGTCCGATACTTCATGAACTACACCATCATACGCATATGTCCCATGTCCACGCTGATATGAGTTCTGACTGGGATGATATAACATTACCCAAAATCTCGTATCTTCAGTAATCGTTATATCTTGACCTTGTAGGCGCCTCAATATGTCAGGACAAGACCAGGTAATAGATGATCGTAAAAAGGTTAAGAGAGTTGCTCTAATATCGGTTATAGCTGCAGCTTCACTTACAGTCTTGAAGCTAGTCATTGGTATTCTTACAAACTCTATAGGTATCATATCTGAAGGGCTTCATAGTGGTCTTGATTTTGTAGCTGCAGGAATAACTCTTGTAGCAGTAAGAAGAGCCTCAAAAGCTCCTGACTCAGATCATCAATATGGGCATGGAAAAATCGAGAACTTTGCGGCCTTATCAGAAACGATAATCCTCTGGTTTACATCAATATGGATAATTATTGAGGCTTGGAGAAGAATTGAACTACAAGAGTGGCCAGAGGCATCCATTTGGGGCATTTTCGTTATGATAATAGGAGTTATCGTAACTTACCAGCAAAGTCATATCCTTTACCAAACTGCTGAAGAACATGGGAGCCAAGCTCTTGAAGCAGATGCTCTACATTTCCGCACGGATATGATTAGTTCTATTGTCGTTCTTTTGGGTCTTGGATTTGTTTGGATTGATATACCAATAGCAGATCCATTTGCAGCAATTGGTGTGGCGATAATCATCTTTGTAGTTTCTTATCGACTTGGAAGGAGGACTTTTGATGCGCTTACTGATACAGCTCCTAAAGGATTACAGGAAGAGATAGTCCAAAGAGTTGAGAAAATAAGTGGAGTTCTTGAGTGTAAGAGAACTCGTGTAAGGCATTCTGGACCTGCGCTCTTTGTTGATATTGTTGTTGCAGTAGACGAAACTAGAGGAATAGCAGAAGCACATGGTGTTACGGATTTGATAGAAGAATCCCTTGCAGACTTGGCGCCGCGTGTGGATGTGGTGATTCATGTTGAACCAGCAGAGGGTGATGTGACTCAATATTCGAAACTTGATATCTACAATCAGATGCAGATTATTGCACGTAGGTTATCCAAAGTCCATAGTGTACACAATCTCCGAGTGTTCTCGATGCCCGAGGGAATAGACATAGCAGCAGACCTTGAGATGTCTGTAGACATGACTCTTGTCGAAGCTCATGTAGTATCTGAAAAATTCGAAGAAATCTTGAAGGAACTTGTTCCAAATGTGAAATCAGTCACATTACATCTTGAAACAACATTAGTTGAATCTCCAGCTCGTGATGTCACTCATGAATCGTCTCATATTGTGGACACAGTAATGCAGCTAATAGAGGATACGTCTCATTCAATAACCTGCAAAGATATAGTTATCCAGAAACAGGAAGAAGGTGTCGCAGTATTAATCAACTGCACAATTCTTGAGGAAATGACTCTTACCGAAAGCCACGATATTGCAGAATCCTTGAAAAGAAGAATTATTGAAACTCTAGCTGAAGTGAAGTCAGTATTCATCCACTTTGAACCTAGCTGACCCAAGCTTAATATTCGTCAGAGTTTGATTTGACATAGAGGTTCTGAAAAATGGAAGAAGATTGTGCAGTCAAAATACTTGGAGCGCCCGAAGCTCAAGTCGTTCAGACACATGAAATAGACATGGAACAGCCATTGTTGGTATGTTGCTTCCCATCAGCTGGAGTCGTTGGAACAATTGCGGCTCAAGAAATGATTCAGCAATTTGAGATGGAAGAGGTTGCACACGTCAGATCTCGTTATATGCCATCAGCTGCTGTTTTTCAAGAAGGTCGACTTCGTCATCCATTCAGAGTTTATGGGAAAAAGGACAAGAATTTACTTGTTGTAACAGCCGAGCTACCTGTAGCAGATGATGGACTCTATATGGTCAGTTCAGCTCTTCTAGATTGGGGTGCAACAGTGGGAGTTAGAGAAACAGTAATTCTTGATGGCATTCCTGTTCAAGGACTTCCTGCAGACCGCAAGGTATTGTACGCTGCAGAAGAAGAAAAGATGAATGACCTTGCAGAGGATGATACAATGGAAATCCTCACGAAAGGTATCATCACTGGAATTGCTGGCTCGATTCTCTCAGAAACTCTGTGTAGAGAAATGGTTGGATTTGCGTTGCTCACTCCTGCAATAGCAATGGTTCCAGATCCTGAAGGTGCAGTTCAGTTATTACAAGCTTTGAACAGATTATATGATGTAGGTGTTGATGTCGAAGGATTAAAAGAGAGTGCGGTAGAGATTCGTCGTAGGATGGAAGAAATGGCCCAACAGGTTGATGGAATGCGTAGACAGCAACCCGGCGGGCGTCCGGGTTACGAGAGAATGTACGCTTAACTAAGAGACTCAGTCTTTGCAGGAATCATATGCTTCCTTTGCACCTTGGGCGTTTCGCTCCCCGACCTTTCCAGCCCAGTTTTCACAAATGACTTTCTGTACTGTTTTCAGCTTCACAAGACCTGTAGCTTTTGCAATCGCACCAAGCATAGTAGTATTGATGACAGGTAATCCTCCAACTAATAGCCCATTCCTTAGAGCGATGCCAGTACCATCATAGGTGTATATGTGACCTTTTGGTAAATTAATCTCACTGGGACTTTTTGGTGTGTTAACAATAACTTTCCCATTTTCGACTAGTCCCTCAGTCACATCGATTAGCTCAAGAATCGTAGAATCAAGAACAGCCACCACATCAGGAGTGTAGACTTGGCTTCTAACATTAATCTCTTCGTCATCAATTCGTGTAAATGCTTTAACAGGGGCGCCTCTACGTTCGGCTCCAAAGTAGGGAAACGCTTGCACTCCCTTGTATCCATCTATGTAAGCAGCCTTCGCTAGCAGTTCGGCTGATGTTACGCCACCCTGCCCACCTCTTCCATGCCATCTGATTTCTATCAATATGAATGACTCCTGAGAACAGTTAAGTTGCTAAGCCTTGCGCGGCAACGGTCAAACATAACCTTTACGTTCTTGCTACATGGACAGACTCTAAATTCGGTACTCTTATCACAATCTTCATTCGAGGAATTGTGAGGAGTCCAATCATGACACTTGATGATGATCAAAAGGACTTTCTACAGTTACTTCGGAAAATAATTAGCTTGCCCCTTCATTGGTTTATGAACTATTCACCAGATGATAATGAATTTCTGGTTAGGCTTAATCAACTCGAGGAAGTCGAAGGAAAGATAGCCGATAAGGGACTGTATCAAAGAGTAAGGAATATTGTGAAATCTGGAGGAATCAAAGACAAGAGAGAGTTTGTCATTTCTACGATTTCTGATGAATTCCCAAATGCTGACGAACTCAGGAGAATGTTCAAGGATTTGCCAGAGAAATTGGTTCTTGTAGCTTTTGGTTACTTCTCGTTGGTGAAACTCGCAAGGACAAGAGACAGGAGAATATCAGTGGAATGGGAGCGTCGTCAAATAGTGGATCAGTATATTCCTCGAAGTCAGGAACGGATTAAAGCAAAAGCTCGACAGCCTGGCGAGTTTTCGAAAAGCATTATCAACATAGGAAAGATGCTAGAAAGAGAGCCAGACAACATGAAAGAATGGGCCATTCTAAGGTACTATCTAGACGAGGTAGCAGGG
>PJET01000196.1 GCA_002825515.1 Candidatus Thorarchaeota archaeon MP11T_1
TTTGTAACCACTATATTGTTTAGAAGTCTTGATAGTGAGAAGCGGCTGCCATAGTGGGAATGAAAGTTCCAAATAGGAATTTCAATTGACTTTTATCTCCGATAATCTTAGGACTTCGATTATTATGCTGCATGTGAGTTGACTATGGTTTGTATTTTAACACCAGCACCAAAAAATGACTAAGAGAATATCTAGAATGACAGACGTGGAAAACAGTTCAAATGAACCATTCAATGTTAATTTCGATGAGCGATTACCTTTCAAGTCAAAAATGGCTTTTGGATTATCTCAAGCATCCATTAATATTCTTCAGGTTATTGCTCTAGGTACTGCGATCACATTCTACTATAATGTCAAACTAGGTTTAAGCGAGGAATGGGTTTCCTTGGCTTGGCTTCTATTCGCATTTTGGAATGCAATCAACGACCCCCTATTTGGTATACTTCAAGAAAGAATTGATACAGATATAGGCAGGCGAATCCCGGTTCTACGCTTTGGTGCACCATTTTATTCTCTCACCTTTATTATTTGCTGGTTCCCATTCATGGGAAGCACGCAGATAGCTCTGTTCTGGAACTTGTTACTTGTGCTTTTTCTATTCGATTCAATGTTTACTATGGTTGGATTAGTAATAACTGCGTTACCTGCTGAAATGTGTGTCACTCAAGAAGCAAGATCTAATCTCAGTTTGTATAATGTGATTGTAGGATCAATTGGTGCTTTATTGGCGATGATACTCCCGCTAATCTTGCTCACTGATGAATCTTCAACTGAGCTAAATCCTCTCTTCAAACCAGTGATGGTATTTATAGCAATAGTTGCAGGAGCAGTCCTATTCTTTTCGAGTTATGCACTAACTGAAAACGAATATGCAAGAACTGAAGAGCCGTTGGGTTTTATCGAATCAATGATCGAGACACTCAAGAACAGAGAATTTTTGGCATTCGAATCCATGAATTTCTTTCGTGAAATGGCCTTCACCATCGTGATTGGTTCAATGATATACTTCGTTCAGTATGTTGTTATGTTACAAGGTTTCTTGGCATCTATACCATTATTTATTGTCTTTATCCTCATGCTATCATTTAGTTTCCTTGCTGATAGGATGGTGAAAAAACAGGGTCTAAAACAAGTCTATGTTGTTGGACTGATATTGACAAGTGCGGGTCTTGTATTCTTATTTTTCTCAGGAAACTGGTTAATTGCAGTGATGCTGAGTCTTGTTGTGGTGGGAGTAGGATTTGCCCCTGTCAATTTGATATGGTCTCCGTTGTTGGCTGATGTAATCGACAATGATGAAATGTTGACTGGCAAGAGGAGGGAAACAACCTATGCAGGCATGAATGCGCTGATTACGAAACCAGCTATCTCTATCGCGAATGCATTGTTCCTATTGATCATCAGTGCATTCGGTTTTGACAATACTCTGAATGTACAACCAGAATCAGCTACCTTTGGAATACAGTTGGGATTTGCATTGATTCCTGCAATATGTTTCATAATTAGTGCAATCACGTTCTGGAAATGGTATAAGCTTGATGGCAAAGACTGGATTGCAAAAAAGACTGAATTAGGTAAGATACACCTGCAGAAAGAAAAGGAATACATTGAACATCTGCAGAGAGAAGGAAAAATATCGAAGGTTTATCAAAAGCTCTACAAGGATTCGCATGAAGAGTCCTAGTGGGAGACCGAATCACAATATTGGGGTAGTGAAAATGGATACCAATAGGATTGTCATTGTTCCGCATACTCATTGGGATAGAGAGTGGTATTTACCGTTTCAGAGATTCAGATACATGCTAGTGGAATTGGTGGACGATCTTCTTGAAATTCTAACCAATCAAGATTACAGATTCATGTTAGATGGCCAGACGGTGGTTTTGGAGGATTATTTGGAGATACGGAAAGAACGAAGAGATGAATTGCTCCAACATATTCGCGACGGAAAAATCACTGTAGGTCCTTGGTACCTTCTACCAGACCAATGGCTTGTGGGTGGAGAGAGCCTTATTCGTAATATCGAGTTCAGTCATGATCTGGCGATGCAATATAATATTCCGCAAATGATGATAGGATACTTGCCAGATATGTTCGGTCACTCGAGTGCTATTCCACAAATATTTGCGGACCTTACAAACTTCAAGGCAGCTATCCTCTGGAGAGGAGTACCTCCAGACATTATGACGATATCATTTACTTGGAAATCTCATCTTGCTTCATTAGTTTCAATTCCAGTTGCATATCTACCTGAGGGATATGGGAATGCGTCTAGGTTTGCCGAGAATTACGAAGAGTTCATCGAGATGGTTAACAATGGGATATCTTCCCTAGAATCATTCTCACCAGTTCCAGTATATCTTTTGATGAATGGCTCAGACCACCTATTCCCGCAGGCATTTGTGCAAAAAAATGTGGACCGTATGAAGAGCGAGGGTATTGACATTTCACTAGGATCTCTTTCTGATTATGTCGAGTATTTGGAAAATGCAATCACAAAATCAGGTTATGAACGTCCATTGTATACCGGTGAATTTCGCTCTCCAGCCAGAGCACCACTTCTTCAAGATACCTACTCTGCTAGAATGTGGATTAAGATTTGGAACCAGAAAATCGAAGATATGTTGGTTAGAAAAGTTGAACCAATCAGTACGTATCTTTGGCGTTCATTGAATCAGGATTATCCAACTAGTTATTTGAAAACTGCTTGGAAATGGTTATTGAGAAATCACCCCCATGATTCAATATGTGGCTGCTCTATAGACCGTACTCATGAAGAGATGAAAGCTCGTTTCTCATGGGCAGAATCCATAGGGGAGAGCCTTATTCAAAATGCAACCAAGATACTTGAGCAAATGGGAAACGGATTAGAATCCAATGAATCGAGTGTTCTTGTTTTCAGCTCAGGAGGAAGCTTGAAATCACCAACTTACATAGAGTTTTCCGCACCAAAAGAGAAGGCAATCAACGGATTGCAAGCACCAGATGGCACAATCTATGATGTGCAACGTCTAGAATCGAGAGATGATGTTTTCTTTGAGATTACTGTTGGTATGAGAATGGCTAAAATGGGATTTGGTCTATTACCTGGAAGGAAGTTCATGAACTTCTACATCAATGATATTGAGTTCTTTGATGGGGATGAACCGGGAGTTCTTGAGCTCCGATTTATCTCAGATGACCACTTGGTAGGCGATCTAGATTGGGAGCAATTCAAAAGAACGGCTCGTGAGGTAATTGATAGTAAGAAGTACAAAAAGATACATCTCATCGCAGCTCGGCCAACTCAAAATGTCTATGCTTCAGTAGTGTCTTTACAACCATGGGCATTCACAAAACTTGTTACTGTTGCTAAATCTCCAGATGCCATTGATGATGTACTGAAGGTCGATGGAAATCAAGTTACTAATCGGTTCTATTCAGTTTCGTTCAATAAGGATGGCACTCTAGGCGTCTTCGATAAAGAGCTAGGCATAAGTTATGATAGGCTCCATATTTTTGAGGACTATGGGGACCGAGGTGATGAATATACATTCGGTAGAGTGGGTCCTGAAAAAGCAGACATTAGAAATGTAAAGCGACATATCCTTAGTGCAGGACCCATCACTGCTGAGATTCGACAGGAGATGGAAATTGAAGTATTCGAGTGCTTGGATGGCTCACGAGAGAAACGGACTGGAAAGACTAGAGTCCCAGTAGAATCTACATTTAGATTCTATCGCGATTCGCCTAGAATTGAAGTAACTACAAAACTCACAAACAAATCAAAAGACCACAGACTAAGAATCTGCTTCGATCTTCCATTCAAATCTAAGAAGGCCCAGACTGAAACTCATTTTGGCGTTGTGGAACGAGATGGTTCACCAGAAAAGGTACCAGAAGCCGAAGTACTAGATAAAACGCATTCCTCATACCCAGAGATGCCTTCAGGAATACAACCACAAAAACGATTCATCAGGGTTAATGATGATCAAGGAAAAGGATCCATAACAGTATTCAACACTGGTCTACCTGAGGTCGAGCTAGTAAATAACGACCGAATTGCTATAACACTCGTTCGCTCTATAGGATGGCTTTCAAGATCTGATATCCCTGAGCGACCTATTCATGCAGGACCTGGAGAAGTAACACCAGGAGCTCAAGAAATAGGAACCGAGTACGAATATCATTATGGCTTTGCTTTGCACTCAAAAGATGAGCCAATATACACAAGTTCAGACCTAGCAGATGTAGCTTTTGAAGGTGCACTTGTTGTAAATCTGAATAAAGCCGATGTATACTCAAACCTACTTAATCCGATTATCAAAATTAATAATCCGAGTGTTAGGATTTCTTCTTTGAGGGTACGGGAGAGTTCGATTCTTGTAACGATGTTTAATATTGAAAACAAGGAAATTACTGTCCTTCTCGAACTCGAAAAGTCGTTATCAGCCCTTACAGAGGTCAAGATTGATGGAACAAAGAAACAGAAGCACACTGTCAGTGAGAAAGGTGTCAATCTAATCTTCAAGCCTCGTGAAATCAAGATGTGTGTCCTGATAGGTGATGGTTAATTTACTCTGAAGATATTTAATTTTTAGAAATCTGTAACCTAACTTAAATGGGATGATTTACTATTTCAAATAGATGAAGGATAAGATGTGTCGGCAGTGAGTTCAATATTGGTCTTATTTTCGTATCATCATAAGAATACTGAAAAAATCGCGAATGTCTTCGCAAGAGTTCTCAATGCACAGATAATAACCCCACAGCAAGTCAATCCTGATGAGCTCCAAAAGTATAATCTTGTGGGTTTTGGTTCAGGGATATATAGTGGAAAACACCATAAGACTATCCTTGATCTTGCAGATAAACTGCCACAGGTCACTCAGAAGAAAGCTTTCATTTTCTCAACCTGTACATTAGGCCATGAAGTAGCAAAAAATCACACAGCACTCAGGGAAAAACTGCAATCTATGGGCTACACTGTTGTAGATGAATTTGGTTGTCCAGGGTTTAACACTAATAGCTTCACGAGATTCTTTGGGGGAGTGAACAAAGGTCGACCTAATGCTGAAGACCTCAGACAAGCAGAAGAGTTTGCTCAGAACCTAGGAGAGCACTATCATTAGATACAGAGGATTAATTACAGAGGATGCACAGGTTTTAATTCTAGGCTAGTGAAGGAGCTTAAATGATGGACACGAACAATGAGCAACTCGACGAAGAAAAGAAAAGATTTCTACTGAGAAATTGGAAAATGACCTTAGTGATGGTAGTGTGCATAGTTGCAGCTGCAATCGTAGCTCTTTTGGTATTTCTTTGGGTAGTGAATGAGGCGGTTGTATCACCAGTTTATCCAGATTCGCTTGGAGACTGGACAGTCGGCCTTCTTGTCATATTTGTCCTACATGTGATTTTCTGGGAACTTCTCCTTGTGGCAACGTGGGGTATTCCGCTAGCTGCGGTACTATATTGGCAGTTCAGTAAGCTTCCAGATGCAGAACTCTGGAAACCTAAAGGTGGAAGGCGTGAAGGCGGCGATGCCTTCGGTTTTTTGATTGCATTGGGATGGTTGATTATGATATGGATAGATGGCCGGTGGAACCAAACCTTCCAAGTATGGACATTTACTGAGTGGATCTATTCATGGTTAACTGCATTAGGCTGGGTTTTGTTGATTTTTGGCATTCCCGCTGTAGTGATATTCGTTCTCTGGTTGGTAAGTAGGGAGATGAAAAAGGAATACGAATCTCGTACTGATACTGCTGATGCAGACGAGCCTTCAGAAGAAGCAACCGAATAAAACAGATTGGTGGGCTAGCCCAACAGCTAGCCTCACCAAATTTCTTCATACTCCTATTTTTTGAAGATTCTCATTATGATGAGTACAAATATCGCGATGATTGTAAGCGCCATCGAGTACCGTATTCCAAAGAATTCAGGCGTTCCAGAGTAGGGCTCTATCATTATGTTGATAGCTTCAGTGACAATTGATGCGCCTAAAATGATGTTGAGGTAGAGAAACAGCCGTTCTTGCCGCTCTTGGAGATCTCTGTTTTTCTCTTCGTATACCAACTGAACAGATTCATGGACATATCTCAGCTCATTTGTGACATGAGAGAGTACATCCTCAATCCGGAAGATATTGACCAAATGATCATTTAACGCTCGAGCATGGGCTCGCATGTTTATCATGTCCTCTCGACGAATTACCGCAATCAATTGCATGAGGGACTGATTCGTTTTTTCAATCTCTGCTTGTTTCCTTTCAATAACCGAAATATCCTTTTTTCTAAAGTCTGGAAGTTCCTGGAGAAATCGCTGAACTAACTCCTGCAGTTTCAACATCACGAAGATAACACCACGGACTCGAACTAATGGTGGGTCCATAATGTCTTCAACATAGCTCCAATATTTCTCGTACCCCTCTCCCTCTATATAGAGGAATGCACTGTTCCTTGCATAGAAATGCAACTCAGTGGTTCTATTAGAAAGATTGTTCTCGATCCGGCGATTGTAAAGTTCATCACTATAATCTGACCATTGTCCACTGTACAGCGCAAGATAAGGTGCCAACTCTTTCTTGTATCGTTGAATGGTAGGAGAGTCCCATTTGTCGACCATTGGATCTGTTTTGTCTGCGGAGAGAATCACGTAGAGGGGTGATTCTATGTCAAACATAATGCGACCTTGTTGATTGAGATCTTCGAAACTTGCCATCAACACCTTGCTTAGACGTATTGAAACATTTTGAATATCCTTAACGTCAATTCTGGCATGGCCTAAATCTGTTTGAATTTTCAGAACCCCTAACCACGTCATATCGCCCAGATTCATCTCTGCTATATGTTCCCAACATGTTTCGACCTTAAGTTCGAGTTTATCAATTGCTGGATCTTCAATTAGTGCATGTTCAATTTTTTTATCAATATTTGTGCAGATTGCGTCATCAAGTTCCATGCCAACAAGATTTGGTTCTGCAAAGAAGTTCACAAACCATCTGACATGTCTGACGAAAACTTGAAGCTTAGTTTCTTCTTGTCGGCTCATCCATACAACCTTCCTATGTGATTCTTGACACTTTATTTATTACTTATGGACCACAGTTTCAATTCGGTGTCGATAATGAAAGCAATGGTAACTACCAAATATGGACCGCCTGAGGTTTTGCATTCAGCAATCGCACCTGAATGAGATAATATCCTTGATTCTGAAAAGACTGCTCCGTATCTCCAGGGGCACCTTTCTTTTCTTCTTACTTTGAACTTACTTTTCTTCTTGCTTAGGCCACTTCCATGCATACCACACAATCAGAGCACAGAAGACCACATAACCAATGCCAAGAATATTTTCATACAAAGGTCTAGCAATTATGAATCCTAATGCATCGATAACGATGAAGAATATGGCTACTACGATGTTAGCCCAGCGATTTGTTTTGTATGGTAATTCCAGAGACAGGAACACCATGAAGATTGGAATCATCATCATCACAGCCAATGCCGCAAGCATCTCTTCAGTCATAGGAAAATCCAAGGTTCCATTTATGGTGTCCTCAAGCATTCCAGGT
>PJET01000197.1 GCA_002825515.1 Candidatus Thorarchaeota archaeon MP11T_1
TGCAGCCACAGTATTTTTTCCTTTCCCATATTCTTTGTTGACATCTTCAAGTTGAATTATTGGTTTTGCCATTTTCTATTCCTCCCTTAGTGCTCGCATCGGTGGCACCTGAGTTGCTCTCCACATTGATAATAACAAGCCTGGAATCTGAGCAACTATTATCCAGAACAATGTAACAAACATGGAAATCAAGTCAACATAGAGTAATGACCAGACGCCTGTTACACTTGTCACTCCTAGGAAATATGCTGTCAATCCAAGAATTTCAACACTCACTTGGAATACTAAAAGAAATGCAGTGAATGATACAAGTATAACTTCACCGATGACGAGAAGCATGACATTCGAGTTATCCCATCCAATACATTTGAAGATAGAGATGTCTCGGCGTCTGAATTGTGAAACTAGAATTGCATATATCGTTGCTACAATAAAAGCAAGTCCAACGTATGATAGATCTCCTGGATTTGTTGTAAGACCTCTTGCAACAATAATGTATAATATTGCATAAATTAGGATGAATGCAAAAACACGCATCCTCGCGCGGTACGCGAATTTGACACTTTTGAAAAAGACCCTGAAGTTCATACAATTGTCCTCCCTGCAATAAACGCAGATATTGACTATTTCAACTCATTTAGCTTAATGTGTCTTGTGTGCATTAAATCCTGATTACACTTTATCCTGCTCTAAGTTTATGGGACTTCCATTAGCTGGCCATAATTCTCTTCGAAGAAGATCTCTAATCGCTACTCTAATTGCCTCACTTCTAGATGGATACATTCCTATCTCAACTAACTTGTCTAGTCCGTTGACGTATATATCGCTCATTTTCACAGTGACAAGCTGCACAAGACATTCCTCATAATAGGTACTGAGCGTTTAATGCTGGATATAAGTCGATGGCACATGTTAGGAGCTTCGCGCCAACCACTTGCTATGAGACAAGAAGATTTTTTGCTCGAAGACATTTGGCGCATAAAAGGCTAAATAGAGTAAGATTAAGTTTGAACAAGGAAACCTGCCGGTGGAAGCAATCGAAATCTCACATATGATTCCTTGTCATCAAGCAGATATCCCTCTTTTGGGGTTGAGGTGAAGATTTGAGTAGTGGCGGATTCGACTACATGCGTAAGGTCGTCATGATTGGCGCAGGCGGTAGTGGAAAGACTGCCCTTGTCAATAGGTTTCTCACTCACAAATTCTCAGAAGAATACATTGTGACGATTGGTTCCCAATTTGCTGTCAAGACTGTTCCAGTAGAAACTGCAAACGGTCGCAGTGTTCTGGTAAAACTTCTTGTGTGGGACCTTGCTGGGCAGCAGCGATTTGATTTCATTCGTGGAAGTTACTATCGCGGGTCCAAAGGTGCTCTTCTGGTCTACGATACCACTCGTAAAAGTACTTGGCTGGAACTTCCGAAATGGATCAAGGAAACAGAGGATGCCTTAGGAGAAAGAATACCAATAATTCTTCTAGCCAACAAAGTGGATTTGGCAGATCACCGTGTGATAACACGCGAGATGGGGGAGGAATTCACCCGTGAATACAACCTCACGGATTATCTTGAGACAAGTGCGCTCTCTGGACAGAATGTCGAAGAAGCTTTCCACATTCTTGCCAAGAGTTCCATGATAATGTCTTAGCCGATCTTATTTTATTGCTCTAACAAAAACCACTAAAGAGGGTTAATTACGGGTTTAAGTGTAATCTAAACTTAATGTAGTGAATTCCATGACTGAACCTGACTTGAATCTAAAATTCCTCGAACAACTCTGTGATGCTTTTGGTCCTAGTGGACATGAGGAGGAAGCGCAAAAAGTTGTTCAAAAATATGGAAAAGAATATGCAGATGAAATACTCCAAGACGGACTTGGATCATTAATCTTCAGAAAAGGGGAAAATGGTCCCAAAATAATGGTCGCTGGACATGTTGATGAGATTGGTTTTGTAATTACAAACATCAAGAAAGATGGCTATTTAGAATTTCATCAGCTAGGAGGTTGGTGGGATCAAACTCTACTGACACAGGAGGTTGTGATCCTTCCATTCAAGGGTGAGAAAGTTGTTGGCATTATTGGTGCCCCTCCACCACACGTTCTTACTCCAGAAATGCGTAGCAAAGTAGTAACGAAAGACAAGATGTACATCGATATTGGCTGTTCATCTGCAAAAGAGGTCAAAGATCTTGGTATAAGAGTGGGCGACCCTGCAGTTCCTGTAGCTTCATTCCGTACTTTGAAGAGAACAAGGAAGGAAAAGAAGAATGAAGAAGACATGGACTCAAAAGAAGAAACACGTGAGGTGACACTTGCAGTAGCAAAAGCTTTCGATGACCGGATTGGTGTATTTATTGCACTTGAGGCATTACGACGAATCTCTGAAAACAACATTAAACTTCCAAACACTGTATACTTCTGTTCCACTGTACAAGAAGAGATTGGCCTTAGAGGTGCTAAAACGTCTGCACAGCTGATTAATCCCGATATTGGTTTTGCATTAGATGTGGACATCCCTGGTGACTCACCAGGAACTGAAGGAATTGTACCAAAAATGGGTAAAGGTGTTACAATCTCAGCTGGTGACTCATCCATGATTCCAAATCCAAAGCTACGTAAGTTCGTCATGGCAATTGCTGAAGAGAAAGGAATACACCACCAACCATCCTTCACCAAAGCAGGCGGGACTGATGCAGGCCAAATTCATCTTGCTGGAATGGGTGCTCCATCACTCTATCTTGGCATCCCGACAAGGTACATACATTCTCACCATGGAATGCTAGATACAAATGATGTTGAGAGTGCTGTTCAGCTAATAATTGAAGTTCTGCAGAAACTTGATGAAGAAACAATCAAGAGTTTCTTGACTCTTTAAAAAACCAAGAGCCGCCTAGTTAATCCTAGGCTGGCTCATAACTTTGTCGTTACGATTAGCGTTCTCTTTTACCATCAATGAACTCATCAACGCGTTTTCTTGCTTCAAAGTCATCTATCTGATAACGCGGATGTTTGAAGCTATAGGAACTGATACTTGAGAGCTCTCCTCCTATTCCTCTATCTAATGCGATTTTCACAGCACGCGCGACATCAATGATGACTCCTCCACTGTTTGGTGAGTCCTGTACTGAAAGTTTCAAGTCAAGGTCAATTGGTAGATCTCCAAAAGCTTTCGATCTCATTGTAATGTAGCAGACCTTATTGTCCTGTAAGAATGGTACATAATCGCTAGGACCTATTTTAGTTGGTAGTTCATAATCAACACAACTTGTCACAGCTTCAGTCTTGCTAATCCTCTTTGAACTTAGTCTGTTCTCCACTTGCATGTTCTCAAAGTCAGTATTTCCGCCAATATTAAGCTGGTATGTGTTTTGAAGAATCAGACCTCTCTTGTCAAAGAGTTGAGCAAGAACACGGTGAAGGATTGTAGCACCAAGTTGACTTTTGATGTCATCTCCTGCACATGGTATCCCCTCTTTTTCAAAAGCCTGTGCAATTGGAGATTTAGGATCAGAAACGATGAACTCAGGTATTGCATTGATATAACCAACACCAGCTTCCAATGCTGCTTTTGCATATATCCTCGAGCTTTCTGCACTACCGACCGGGAGGTAAGAAACAAGCATGTCTGCTTTTGTCTTTCTAAGTTCCTCAGCAATATCAACTGGTTCTATTTCCTTCTCATCGTAGGCAAAGAATGACTCTCTCATATGTGGCGCAACACCATCGGATATTGGCCCTGGCAATACTTTGACGCCAGTCTTAGGAACATCGGGAGCAAAAGCAACACAGCAGTTAGGCTCTACCCACATAGCTTCTGCAATATCAAGACCAAGCTTTTTCCTGTTTACTTCAAATGCTGCTACAAATTTGAGGTCTTTTGGAAAGTATCCGCCAAAATCCACATGCATTAGACCTGGAACTTCCTCGTCTGCTTTTGAGTTTCTGTAATAGTGTGTACCTTGAATTAACGCAGAAGCACAATTTCCAAGCCCTGCGATAGCAATTCGAACATCTCCCATTATTGAATCACCTTTCTTAGTATTCTACAGCCATAAAATAGTTACTTCTTTTAAAACTTACTAGCTGGCAATATTATGTGTCTTATGATTTCCCACTATCTTCAGCTTCATCAAGCTGATTCACCTCGTATTTAGAAAAGAGCATTTTCTTTGCAGAGGCAATAGTTTTGGGTCCTATCCCCGGAATCCTTCCCCAGTCATCAGTCTGGAGAATGACTTCATGGGGTGAACCAAAGCGTTCAAGCAGACTCTTTGCCCGAATAACATTTACACCCGGAAAACCAGCAATGAAAAACTCTTGTTCGTCATTCATAGAATCAAGTCCTTTCCGAGTTCTAATCACGGGTAGTCTCTGACCTTTCTGCTTTCTTTTTTCATCATCCCCGATAAGGATTCCATAAAGGAGACCAGCTGAATGTAACGCATTGAATCCTTTAATCACCTCAATGCCTCTTTCACTTATGCTCTCGACAAGTGCATCCAACGAACTTGGATGGATATAGCTTACACGTTCCATAGTTACAAGGTATGGCTTTCCTTTCGTCTGTTTGGTGGAGAATGGAATATAGATACAACCTTTCAAAGGATCCCTTCTAATTGCTAGAATGTTCTCTATCAAAACATAGGGTCTACCGTATTCAAGCAAGGCATCCAGCTGTTTTGTAAGCCTTGGAACTCCTGCAGCACTGCCTTTTAGTGTATTAACCAGGTCATTTACAGTTTTTCTCTCAATTGCAATACCATCAGTACCTAGAACATCACCGATTGGAATTTTCTGTACTGAGTAAGTAATCTGTTCTTTGTCTAGCATTGACATTAAATGCTTTACAGAATTCTTGCCCTTGCCACCTGTTTCATGGACATCGATAACTATCTCAGGCACATTTCCAAATAGATCTGATTGCATTATTAGACCTCATCAAAGAGTGTCATGACTGCTGCCATCGAAACTTCTCTTGCTAAGTTTGGTTCATCAGCAGAACCAATCACAACAACATCATTATTCTCTGGTCTTAAACTCTCAATAATTAGGAGTGTTTCAGTTTCATATGCCATCAAAATGTGAAAGTCATCCGGAGGCATAACCAGCCGAATATTTTTTTGGATAAGCGTTGTTGCTCCAGCTTTTCCATATCCTCCTTGAATGATTGCTTCATCTCTCTGACGGACACCATCTCTTACCAATGCAGCTTTGTTCTTGACTAGATTAGCAAAAGCGTACTCATACATTGCAAGTTGTCCAACATCTAGCATTAACCCAATGGGGACATCACGAGAAACCTCATTGAACAATCTTTGTCCTTTTGTTGTCAGTCTTTGGCCTTGTTTTCCCTCTGGTTCAATGTAATCGGCCTCAGTGAGCCGTTTTAATAGAGTTCTTACACTTCCTTCTCCAATCGACATCTTTTCACAGAGTTCATACCTGCCAAGAGGTTGCTCTCTGCCTATCATGATTAATCCCACAGCTGCATGATGCGGTTTGAAAACTGGAGCAACACGCCCATCTGCAGGTTCAGAGAGTCTGATGAATTCCTCTTTCCATGTCATACTATACACTCTCCAACATCTCGACCGTTACTTTTGACTCAGGACTCCAGATAAGGTCTTTGAGTTGTCTTCGTAATGTACTGTCTAAAATCGGTACTGCATGGGAGAAAATCACTGAATTGGAAACTACATGCAATAGCGTAAAGGGGATTGCAGCGATTATTGCCAATAGAAGTGGTACTCCGAAAGTAATAGAATATCCAATGTTAGTAATTTGGTCAAAAATGAACGTTACAACAGCCCCTGTTAATGCTAATTCCCACTTTGATGGATTCAGCCGTTTTCCTCCAGCACCTTCTCTTCCCATAATCGAACCCACTGTAATTATGTAAAACCACCCAATCACCTGTGAAGCCCAAATTTGAGGGATGAACCCTCCCCAAGGATTAATGATTCCAAAAATTATCGACATAATCAGAGTTGACCAGATTGCCATAGAAAATCCGAAGATGTAGGCTGTTACAAACAAAACTGTAGATCCTAATTCCAAATTTGGTACCGCAACTAATGCATAATTACCAACTAGTGCCAGAGCTGTCATAATTGCAGTTATGGAAATCCATCTGCTTCCTTTCATAGCATTGCGTGACTCTTGGGTTTCCATATCTAGCGCCTTCTTGATTTATCGTTTACTCAAAATCACATATACAATGACTATCGCCGCAAGCAGAGCTCCTAGAAGTATTAGAGGAAAAAGGCTGAATATGGAGTTGTCTGTGGGTGTTCCCGAATTAACGAGCATGATCTGAAGGTTATAGGGAACACCAAACGAATAGCTAGTTCTGGCTTCCACAAGCAAACCATCTGCCAACGAATATGCTAGATGAGTGATTTGTGGATTGCCAAAACCTGTTGGGTCTTGTACATAATCAAATACGATACATTCAATCAATGTCATGCCAATAGAGATATTGTCAAAGTAGGACGTCATTGTTCCATTCAAGTAATTGCCCAATACACGTTCTGCTGAAGCAAATGCCGTTGCATTTAGATTCTCAATATTTTGTTGTCCAACATCCACGATAAGTCCTGGCCACCATTCAGTCGGCGTACCCCATACACCAAAAGTCAGGTCTTTGGCTATCTCTGTATCGTTCGCAATCACTGTGACATTTCCAATTTTTAACTGTCCAACAATGTCCTCAGCAATACTTTGAATTTGGAATGTCATTGAGCTTCCATTCTCTGCAAGCCAAAATCCGCCTTCTGAATAAAACATGTTGAAAGGTTCAGCTGGAGCTACATCAACATGCCACTCTATAATAGAGCCAATCGTAACGTCTTGACTATATCCCATTACTCGCGGTGTCCATGTTATAGAAAGCATGCATAGTAAAACTATAATCATGAGCGCTTTTCTTCTCATTTTATTGTGTCCTCTTTATGGTTTGAACATATACTATAGCGATGAAACCAAGACCTGCAGCCAAAATGATGGCCAGTCCTGGAAAGAATGTGGGATCGTTCTGAATTCTTGGATTTGGAGATGAGAATACCCAAGCCACTGTATCTCCATCCTCAAGAGAATAGAGATTGACTGCTGTTGACGCAAACTCACCGTTTACCCAATATTGCCAACCATATTCGCCCTCACCAATTAGTCCTTCAATCCCTTTGATATATGCCAGAGGTCCAAACCATTGCACCTCAATTTCAAGGACTGAAGAAGTCACTTCTAGAACGGTCGACCCATTGAGGTCATTATATTCTCTGATTGTACCATTTCCAAAGTCAACTGTGAGAGTGATACCCTCGGCTGCAGCAACTATTTCTGAGCTACTCTGAGCATTTAGAGGGATTACAAGAATCATCATTATGTACAGGACTAATGCTATTGAAAGACTGTGTCTAATATGATTCAAGTTCACCCACACTCTAGGATAGGTTAACCTATCCTACAACATTTGACATTTAAACCTT
>PJET01000198.1 GCA_002825515.1 Candidatus Thorarchaeota archaeon MP11T_1
ACTGAAACAATCAGTAAAATAAGACTCGTTTGTCCATCATGCAAGGGGAACCTTGGTCCTGTTCAAGCGTACAATCTAATGTTGCAGACCCGTTTGGGTCTTGACCAAGAAGCTTACTTAAGACCAGAAACTGCAACTACAACTTATCTTCTGTTCAAGCGGTTTCTCACATTCTTCAGAGATAAGCTTCCTGCATCCGTGTTTCAGATAGGGAAAGCCTATCGAAATGAAATATCTCCACGACAAGGTATGTTGAGACTCAGGGAGTTCACACAGACAGAGGGCCAAATATTCTTGTTAGAAAAAGATGAGATGGACTGGCCACAATTTGAGCAGATTCGAGATGACAAACTACCACTCGTCACACATCAAGCTCAACAGAAAGGCAAACATGATTCAGTCATGACAAAGATGTCCGAAGCTGTCAAGAATGGATTCTTTCAGAAACCAGCCTATGCGTGGTGCGTGCATCTAGCCTACATGATCTTTCGTCACATGGGCTTCTCAGACGAGAAGATGCGGTTGCGTCAGCATCTCCCTACAGAGAGGGCACACTATGCAGCAGATGCATGGGATGTCGAAATCCACACAGAGAGTTTTGGTTGGGTTGAATGTTGTGGTATTCATGACCGTGGCAACTATGATCTCAGTCGTCACCAAGAGTTCTCAAAACAAAACCTGAGTGTTAGGGTAGACAAAAAACCAGTCGTACCTGAAGTGCTCGAGATTGCATTTGGCATTGAGAGACCATTGTTCTGTCTTATCGACAATTCATTCAGACCCGAGACAAAAGAACGCGATACTGACTGGCTTCAATTTCCTGCAGAAGTTGCTCCAATTCAGGTTGCCGTGTTCCCACTCATGGGAAAACCTGAGCTGATGGAGCCAGCAACAGAAATCTATAACCAAATCATAGATGCTGGCTTTGTTGCTCAGTTTGATGTGGGCGGTTCCATTGGCAAGCGTTATAGACGTCAGGATGAAGTTGGCACTCCTTTCTGTGTCACAATTGATTATACAACTATTGAAGATGAAACAATAACCGTGAGAGACCGTGATACGATGGAGCAGGTACGAGTTCACAAGGATAGGCTCAATGAAGTATTGAGAAGTCTCATCCGAGGAAGGATTCAATTTAACTCATTGAAGTAATCTAGAAGATGATATCCTTCCTCATTATTACCTTTCCATTTTCGATTGGAACGCCCTCGTCTTCACAGTGCCTACATCTTCCTTCCGCACGTTTTCTTTCGCCACCAAAGCTTCCATCCTCTTTAACAACACGGTGACAAGCAACAATAGGAAAGAGTGGATTCTTGTGTAGTGAATTTGCGACAGCTCTGTAGGCTTTCGGTTTGCCAACCATCTTGGCGATTCGACCATATGTGCTCACTTTGCCTTTAGGAATCTTAAAAGTGGCAGCATATACTTTGCTATCAAACTCCGTATAACCTGGGATTGACAATGTTGCTCGTTTCACATCGTCTTCAGACTTTATCTTGCTTAGATCCAATTTTTGTTCCTCTTGATATTTACTGAATATGCCGGAAAAAAGATGAAGAATATGGCTCTTTCACTCACAGCAGCCGAGTGTTGAAAAGAGTCATAAAATTGTTTACATTGGGAAAGAGAGATAAGGTTCGTAGCATATCTGAGGTCTAAGAGAGGGTGCTCAATGAACAACAGCGACAATAGCGTCAATATCAAAAGTATACTTGTTGCAGTTGATGGCTCAGAACATTCATTGAAAGCGGTTCGATATGCTTGTGCAATGGGGGCTCCGCTAGGAGCAGAAGTGGTCCTTTTGCATGTTGTACCTATGTTGGTGTCTGCTACACCGTATCATGATACTGTTTCGGATCAGCCCTTCCTGGCTCTCCAGAAAGTAGGAGAAGACATCCTTGCCAGAGCAAAGACAATAGCAAGTGATCTCAACTGTCAAGTTATTGATATGCTATCACATGGTGATCCTGCGGCTAAGATAATTGATATTGCCAGTGAGAGGGGAACTGATATTATTATTCTTGGATCACGAGGTCTCAGTGGTATTCGTAGATTGTTTGTTGGTTCAATAAGTGACAAAGTCGCTAGCCACGCACACTGTCCAGTAATGATTGTTAGATAGACTCGAAGGACCAGGATGTGATTCTATCCTATGGTCGTTTCTAAAAGAAATGGGATTTCAGTTGATATTGGCACAACCAACATAACCATTCACCTCTCTAGTTTAGACGACAGTCAAATTCTGAACGAAATGACAGTCACGAATCCTCAACGCGATTATGGTGAGGAGATAATTTCTCGGATTGATTTTGCTAGAAAACCAGAGAACGCGTTATTTCTTACAGAACTAACCCGGGCAAAGGTAAATGAAGGAATCTCAAAAATTCTTCAGAATTCCAACTGTGCTCGAGAATCTGTTGATTCAGTCGTGATTGTAGGGAATACAGTTATGCACCATTTATTCTTCGGTCTCTCTACAAATTCTCTATTGAAACCACCCTATCATGCTGAACATAAAAATTCCATCTTGGTCAAATCTTCAGACGTTGGTTTGGAACTTCATGATGACACGCTCTGCTACTCACCTCCTATCATCGAGTCATTTGTTGGTAATGATGCCGTAGCCATGATGGTAGCTAGTGGTTTTATGGAATCGGACTCCAGTATTGTTTCAATAGATGTTGGTACGAATACAGAGATTGCAGCTTTGAATCATGGTAAGATTTGGATTGCATCTGCTGCTTCTGGACCAGCATTTGAGGGAATGTCTATCGAATGTGGAACACCAGGAGATATGGGTGCAATCAATAACGTAAAGATTGACCCTATTACTTTTCGACCACACTATGAGGTCATCGGGAATGTGAAACCTTCAGGAATTTGTGGAACTGGTGTAGTTTCTGCAATTGCCAGTATGTTAGAAACAGGAATTTTGTTTGCAAGAGGTTCTTTTAATCGCGGCAGGAGTACTCCCTGGTTGATTACTGACGGAACAATTATTCATTATATTCTAGCCAAGGCTTCTGAAACAGCTACGAACTCTAACATTTTCTTGACGCAACCTGATATTCGAATGATTCAACAGTCAAAAGCATCTATCCGTGCAGCACTTGGTACAGTTCTTCAAAACGCAAGACTTGTTCCAAACGATGTTTCTGAATTATTCCTCACAGGTGTATTTGGTACTGGACTTGTTCTTGAGAATGCGTATCGGATTGGACTTCTACCTGAGATGAGTAATGCTGAAATTAAGCAGGTGTGCGGAGGAGCAAGTATAGGAGCTGATCTCTTACACAATTATGAATTTAGAGAGTCTGCTGAAAAACTTGTTTCAGAAGCTAATCACATTGAACTCACTGATAATCCGGATTTTAAGAAGAAGTTCACTGAAAACCTTCCATTTCCCTAATAGATGAGTTCGTCCTCGTGATATATTTCTCCGCGCCTTATTCTCGAAGACGATAGTGGTCTTCCATCTTTTGTCCTTACTCTTGGAATCACGATTATGTGAAATCTCTTGAGACCATTGTCAATACGTAGCTGATTGATATCAAAAGCATTCTGGACAACTCCAATCTCATCTGAAACAATAAGCGCATCTAGGTCTTTCATTTTATCCGCTCCACCCTCTGTTGTTTCGATAGGGAAAATACTTGATCTTTCAACATCAAATTCTGATTGTATGAACTTCTTCAATTCAGCATATCGCTCGTCATACGACTGAATCAGTTTTCTATCACTTTTGTATTCCAACATTCGATCGGTTGTTAGACCAAGCGCTACTATTTCGCTGAGTTTGAATGCAGCACGGATTATGTGCTTGTGTCCTTCGTGTAGATGGTCAAATGTACCAGCAAATACCACCTTGTTGTATTGCCAGCCATTTGACTCCAGCAGCTACACTCTCCTAGAATCAATAATTCCTGCTTTTGTAAGGTCATCTACAATTTCAATCATTTTGCCTGACTCTATGTCCTTAAACTGGAAGCATAGGAGGTCCCAAATAACATCAAGTGATGTCCAATCCTTTGCCATGTTGAGCATCTCGTCAATGGATGCGAATATTTTCTCATGCTCTTCATTCATCTTCCTGTATTCTTGCCCTTTGTCACCAAGACTTTTTATGACAAACCCAGGATCCATCGCGTGACTATATTTTCTCTTAACTTCAATTCTGAAACTTATAGTATCAAGAGGAATTTGGTCTTCATGAATTGCTTCCATCCCAACTTCTGCACACGCTCCCTCATACGCCTTCCTCGCTACTACCATCTCAGTAGTATAGACCATTTGCAAGCTCGTCTTTAGGGATTGCCGTAATGCCTCTTGCTCTTCAATAAGTGACCATTCTGTTGTTGCTCTCTCTAGAGTTTCTTGACCAAGATCATGTGCTAAACCAAGCCAACGCAAGACTCTTGGATAAATTTTTTCGGGGTCTCCTAGGCATCGTGATAGCTCAGTAACACCACGAAAGCTGACTTCCTGCATCAATTCTACAAACTCATTCCTGCATTCAACGAGAATAGTTTCTTCGTAGACATGTTTTGGGAGCACCAAGGATAATGCTGATAGTGCTGCAATCCGAGATGCATAGCTCATCTGTCGCGTATCTAGTTTGTCAACTGTATCAGTTGATGTGTGATAAAACCTGTCAGGATCTTGATTGAGCATAACTGCTGGAATTCCAACAGTGCTATCCGTTAGCATAAAGTGATCGCTACCTGGAGAATAGCGACTGTATTGGTAAGGTAATGGAGCGACCATGCCACCTTCTCGTCTTTCATCCTTCTGTTTTGCTTCAGTTTTCTGCCAGTACCTTACAACATTGTTCAATGTGGAAGGTAATGAAAATGGAGTCCTATATAGATGGAGAACTGATCCAGACTTTGTTGGATCCGCACCTACCATATCTAGATTAATCATTGCTATACAACGTTTGAGAATATCCTGCTCGTTGTGAATGAAATGAATGGTGCCTGACCATTCCGGTATCCATAGGAATCTAATTGAAAATACTGGTGCTGGTATTTTCTCCTCTTTAAGTAGCTGAGCTAATGACCTAAGTACTTCTAAGAGGGCACCACTCCCAGATGCATTATCGTTCGCTCCTGGATGAGGATGACAGACATGAGCAACTAGCCATAATTCTTTAGACTTGTCTTGTCCTGGTAAAAGGGCAGAAAGAACTTGCAGTTTTCCAACACCTAGATTTGCTTTGACCCTAGCTTTCACTCGAACTGTTTTTCCTTCCTCCAACCATTGCTTCATCTTTATACCATCGGATTGTTTCAGTGAAAACCCAAACTTGGTGGCTTCTTTCTCTTCTAAACTTGGCCAGATGGCATCATATCTCCTTAATTCTGCTAATTCGTCAATGCCTTTTGGAGGAACGAATGTCAAAATACCAGCTGCTCCATGTTCGATGCATGCCACCTTATGAGCAAGCCGGGCTAAGCTCTCAGTTAGAACTAGTTTCCCTTTCACATCTTTTCCATCATAGTCTGATGAACTAAGTCCTTTTCCAACATATACAACATCCGTTTCAATCTCTGCTGATGTTGAATGTCCAACTAGGGATATTGGTTCTGATCTGAAGTCTGCGATGGTTCTCTTTTCAGGTTCAAGTAACTCGAGTTTTCCCTCATTCCCCTCCCAACCAAAGGGATTTTGCCAGGCTCCAATGGTAGTTTTACCATCAGCTGGATATTCAAACACCTTGATTTTTGCATCTGATACAGATTCAATCATTTTCTTTAGATATTCAATAGCCTCAGAGAACCCAGGACTGGCCTGCATCCTATGGAATATCGATATTGAAGTGGCATAATCTTTTGCACTAATTCCAGAAATGTTGTCTGTTACAGCTTTGATGATATCATCGGGTAGCATAGTATCCTCTCACAGTGGAAAATTTGGGTGATTTTCTCACATAAGTAGTCTGCGACTCATGCGAAATTGTTGTTCTGGATTTAAAAATGAAACTACCGGAGGTCAAAATAGCCTCCGGTTGCGTATAAGGAAGCGTGTATTGAGAAAATAACTACGGTGCGGTTGAATCCGTAGGTATTGGAGCAGCTGGTGGACGAGCGCCTAACTCTGCATCCAATTGCAATAAAGCAGGTATTGAATCCCCAATCAGCTTTAGTTTGTCACGAATCTCCATTGTATTTGCTTCTTCCTCGGTCTGTTCATTGTAGAACCAAGTCAGCATTGCTTGAGTTGACCTATCACGTAATATATCTGCGGTGTCACCTATCTTGTAGATTCGCTCGGTGACAATTGTTTCGTGATGGTAAGCATCTGCAAAAATCTCATGGGCTGATTTCCATTCTGTCTTTGGAGCCTCAATTTGCTTCATGATAACTCTTGCACCACGTTCAGTAAGATGCCTATAGAATCTCATTGCATGGGCGAATTCTTCCTGATATTGTACCTCCATCCAATGGGCCATTCCTGTTAGATTTTGATCTTCAAACCATGTTGCCATTGAAAGGTAGATGAATGCACTATATAACTCAAAATTGAGTTGGTCATTTATTGCATCGACTAGCTCTTGATTAATCTCCATAATTATGCACCTCAACTTCCGTGTTGAATTTTTTCAACTCTAAGTTGATTTTAATTCACAATAGCTAATTTCGAGTCTTTAAACTTTCGGTAGGACAATGGTGAAACAATCCCTATAATCATTCTAAAGTCTGTCCAGCGAACCCTTATTTTCAGGGAGTCTAAGATGTGGTTCTGTATAACGCCTGGAGTGAATATTGAAGATGACGCTTCAAGATCTCACGCTGCTTACTATTACGTTTGAGTTTTTACCCCCTCTAATTTTTTCTCTAGTGTATCTCATCTTCTTTGGCAAGAGGAAGAGTAGATTCATTGAAGTCTTCATCATTTTGATGTATCTAAAGACAGTAACTTACTTTCTCATGACTATTGTATTAGCTGCAACTGATGTTCCTAGCGGTTTTGATCTTATTGTGGACACACCACTTTTATCCTGGGTGCTGCTCACAGAAATGATTTACCAATTAGTCACATCATTGCAGGAATACATGATTTGGATTATGGTGTCATTCTTTGCAGTTCTCTTTGGTATGCTTGCACTTGCTGTAAAACTTGCTCTATCCGACCCATTGAAAATGCGATTTAAAAAAATGAGCGATGGATATACTAATTTCAAAGATCGCATTGCAGATATCTCTTTCGAGGGTGTTGAACCTCAACCCCTAAATCCTGAAGTTCAAGCACGTGCATGGAAAGAAGCATGGAAAGATTATCTTATCATAGGCTTGGCTACATTAGTACCTTCTATCTCAATCTACATTGGCAGTATACCTGATTTTTATTTTGGAGCTCAAAGAGACAGTTATGTTGTAAACATCCTAATCTTTATGACATGGATATACAGATTCGGCTATCCTGCATCAAATCGTATAGCAAAAAGTGCTGGTCTCCGTTTG